>NZ_JBGSXF010000181.1:0-14068 GCF_041751555.1 Persicitalea sp.
TGAAAAGGTGTGAGGGACTAATTCCGAGCATAGTTCTGTTTGATAGGCCGCCCCGTAGTTCACCGCTCACTCCTTCGGATCTTCTGGTATTGTACTTTTTAAAGTTAATGATTATCTCACAAATCTAAGGGGCCGCCCCGCTTTGTGCCTTTGCCCCTTTGTCATTCTGAGCGAAGCCGAAGAATCACCCTCCCGCTTTCTTCGCTTTGTACCCCTCACCCACTAGCCAGGCCACTACTTTATCACGGTGGTCGCCCTGGATGAGAATTTCGTAGTCCTTAGCCGTGCCGCCACTCCCACAGGCGGTTTTTAGCTGCTTGCCGAGGGCTTCCATGTCGGCCAAAGTACCCACAAATCCCTTCACGAGTGTCACGACTTTGCCACCGCCCTTGCGGTCGAGCCACACGCGCAGGTCTTGCTGCGCCGGAGGCAGTGTGTCGGGTTCATCGTCTTCATTGGTTTGGTAATCGAAGTTCGGGTCAGTCGAGTACACGACGCCGCTGCGGTTTTTTTTGGACATGGTAGTTTTTTAATTTGTTGAACGCCGCCGCTCCGGCGTATCAGCCTTAACGACGTGTGTCTATTGATTTGTTTAGCGGGGCGCCCCGTGGCGGTTTTGTCTGGTTTGCGACTAGGCTTCCCCGTTTCTAACGCAAACGAGAGCGTCCTCAAAGTTGGCTTATTTCCCAACAATTCAAAAACTACCGGCGAAAAGTACCCTTCGCCGCGGCCCTCGACCCGCCCCCAATTACACTCAGGAGCGCAAAAGATACAGTTCATGCGAAAAAACGACCGTTTTCGGCTACGCGTGAATTTCTCAGAAAAAATTTTCCATACATTACGAAAAAATGCAGCCCTTCAAGGGTTTAGAGGAAACCGTTTTCGGCCAGCCCAAAATAATAATCCATTGTTCACTTTCCATTATCCATTGGCAAAAAGGCTTCTGCTGATCGGCCTGGCGCTGCTCGGAACAAGCGTTTTTGCCCAGCAGTACCCACTCGTGAAGTACACCGTGCGGGAAGGGCTGGTGCAGAACCAGGTACTTTCGATGCTCAAAGACAGCCGTGGCTACGTCTGGTGCGGGACGTGGTACGGACTGAGCCGATTCAACGGGGAGACGTTCGAGAATTACACTGAGGCGGAGGGACTGTGGAGCAGTAGGGTACTTGATATAAAAGAAGACAATGATGGGAATATCTGGATATCCGATGGAGGCAATAGTCTCGCTCGATTCGATGGGAAGACATTTAAAAAATATAAACTCCCAACTAATGCTACCAGCGACATCTTGTTCAATAGAAGTACAAACACAATTCGCATTTGGGATCAGGAGACGGGTGATATCTTGGAGGTAAAAGATGATACCCTACTCCCCGTACAATTACCTAATTTCCCGGAATGTGGGTGGCCTACGATACTACGCTAAAAGCAACACGTACTTTTTTACTGTGGATCAGCAAGTAGTCAGCTACCACAGCGGGCGGGTGAAAGAAATTACAGACAATCAAGGCTGGAACGTTACTGCGATTATCCATGATGAGGTGCATTTATCAAAGACCATTTCAGCAGGTATCGTACAACACTATGCACTTCGAGAAGGGAAACCTGTTCCTTTTCTGCGTACCGAAACCGATGGGTTCGTCATTTCCAATGCGCTGGACTACCCTTATGTTTTTATCAATCAGGAAACACTCTATTACCTTCCGGCTCATTCTACCGTAGCCGAGCGCGTCGGCGAAAGCCCGCCGGGTATGCCACCTGTCGGTTTTTTGAATCAAACCAAATCCTCTATGCTCTGGATTCCGACGGAAAAGGGACTCTGGGGGTTGATGCTCACCGGGTTCAAGAATTTTAAGGATGGCGAAGTACCAAACCCTTGGAGCGTGGTGGAGGATAGCGAAGGCAAGTACCTTTTCTTAAATTACTGGAAAGGCGTACAGGAGTATGATGGAAAAAATCTGCGTTTTATTCCACAAAGAAACTATTACCCGAAAGCAGTTGCATCTTACAAGCCATTAGAGATTTCCCCCGGCCCGGACAACTGGTACTTTCGGGCCTTCCGCGATCAAGATGGTTACTGTTGGTTGCCGGAGGGGACGGGTTTGTATCGCTATAAAAACGGTGCTTGGGACTTCATCCGTAAGGGGATGAATAACTTAGCTTTCACAATAGCCGAAGATGTTGGTCGCCGGAAGGTAGTTGTAGCTAGTTATCAACACGCTTTTACCGTTGACATCGACCCGCCCTTTCGAACTGATTCCATCCGAGGGAAGTCGCTGCTGTTTGAAGGACTGCTCTTGTGTGGGGTAGTTTCGCCTTCGGGCAAGTACTGGTTTTCGGGGCGAGGCGTAGAACGCTACGACTCCGACACCAAAAAGTTCACTTCCTACACTTTTGAGAATAAAAAACTTCCGGTGAAAAGCTTTTATATGCTTTACTTCGACTGGAACGGTACACTTTGGGCGGGGGGTAAGGAGGCACTTTGCCGCTACAATCCCAAGAAAGATAGTTTTGAAAAAATGTTCGACTTTAAGTTCCACCAACTGGTACAATTCGCCGAGCAAATCGACGTAGATCGCCTCCTGATCGCCGACATGAAAAACCTCTACGTCCTCAACCTTAAAAAATTCAACGCCACGGGAAAGGTCGATATCAAAACCTTCAACCACCACAACGGCTTCATGGGCATGGAGCCGGGGCAGCTAGGTAGTTACCGCGATTCCAAAGGGCGGATTTGGATTACGTCCGGCTCGGTACTTTCGGTACTTGATCCAACAAAGCTAGATCTAACTACCCGTCCACTCCGCACTTTCGTTACCAGCGTCAACAAGCGGGGCGTTTCGTTCACCCACCCCGACGAACTCGTGGAAGTACCCGAGGGCGAAAGCATCATTAACGTCAAGGTCGAAACGCTCGGCGAGGACAAGCCCTACAACTCACAGTTTAGCTACCGACTGGAAGGCGAAATGGACGACTGGACCGACTGGCAGGAGCAGCCCCTCATCACGCTCAATAACCTCAGCAACGGCCTCCACACGCTGCGGGTGCGGTCGCGCTCGGGCGACTTCAACGCTCATGGTGAGAGCATCGCTACTTTACATTTTCGCACGAAAGTTGCGATCTGGAAATCGCCCGATTTTTACCTCTACGCCGTCATTGTGGCACTGGCTTTGCTCACGGCTTTGGCGATGCTGGGCGCCATCAGCCAGCGGCGGAAGCGCAAGCTGCTCCAGCAGCAAAATCGCCTCGAAGAGCGAGAACGCAGTATGCAACTGCTACAGGCGCAGACGATCCAGTCGCAGATGAACCCGCACTTCACGTCCAACGTGCTGGCGGCCATTCAAAATCAAATCCTCAACCACGAGTCGGAACGCGCCAGCGACAACCTGGTGAAGATGGCACGGCTGACCCGCGCCTACCTTGACGACTCGCTGCTGGGCCAGGGCGAGCAGGCTTTCCGCACCCGTGACATCCCGCTGACCCGCGAGATCAAACTACTCAGGATGTACGTGGAACTGATGCAGCTACAGTACCTCGACCGCTTCGACTTTACGCTCGAAGTACCCCCGTCGCTCGATCCCGAGATGTACAAGATTCCGCAGTTTTTGATCCAGCCCTTTGTCGAGAACGCCATCGTCCACGGTCTGCATCACCATCAGGAGAGGGGCCACCTGCGCGTGGCGTTTCGGGCCCTGCCCGACGAAGCCCTGCTCTGCCGCATCGAGGACGACGGCATCGGCCGCGAAGCCGTCCGTCGCATCCAGAACCAGAGTCATAAAGAATACGCGTCAGTTTCGACCAACCTCTCGCAGCAGCGCGTCGCGCTGCTCAACCAACTTGGTTACGACATCGCCATTGATATCGAGGATAGGAAGGTGGGTACGGGGACGGTAGTTTCGACACGGGTAGGATTCTCTTAAAACGGTTAGCCGTTGACTCAAAAAAGAACAACGCACCCATGCTAAAAACCTTCATCGTAGAAGACAACGCCCTGGAACTGGCCAATGTGCAGAAGTTTTTGGCGCAAAAATGCCCGCAGGCAGAAATCGTGGGTACGGCGGGCGGAGTGGCCGAGGCTATCGAGGGAATTAGCATGGGGCGACCCGACCTCCTTATCACCGACATTCAGATCATCGGCGGACGCTGCTACGACCTGCTCGACCGCCTCGACGAAGCCGGGCAACTGGCGGGACTGCGCATTATTTTTATGACGCTGTTTCAGGATTTCGATCAGTTCCGCGACCGGTTCGCTCACGCCCCGGTGGCTTTCCTGGAAAAACCCTTTACTGCCAGCGACATTAAGCGGGCCGTGGAAAAAGTGGTGCGTATTCCCCTCACTTCGCAAAGCCATGAGCAGGTACTTAGATTGTTGAAACTACTTTCGGGCGAAAGTGCCCTGCCGACTGTGCCACCGGAAAATCCGCCAATCGCTTCCCGCTCAGGAGAATCATGGTGGGAAAAACTGCGACGGCTGTTTGGGTAGTTTTACCGTCCAGCGACTGTTTTTTCACCCAGGAAATCATCGAAATACTTCACCTTACCATCCTTCAAGTCCGTGACCCGCACCCAGTCCACAGCCCCGGAGCCTTTGATGTAGAATTGAATGCCGCGCAAGTCGCCGAGTTCCTCGCGGTAGGGGAAACGCAGGGCTTCCTGGCCGTCGATTAGGATGACGGCCTCGTGGCCGAGGATTTGCATAGAAAGCACACACCAGTCATCCATTTTTATGCCGAGAGCTTTCAGGTTGGGGTTCTTGCTGCCGCTGAGCTCAGTCTCGGCCACGCCCGCACGAGCATACAGAATGGCATCGGGAGCCAGCACATTGAAGTAGGCGCGGTGTCGGGAACCAACCAGATCCACGCTCACGTCGTAGGCCCACTGCCCGCCGATTTTCTCGTTGTTGAGTACCCGTGCCTCGAAACACATAGCGTCAGCCGCCAGTCCGTAGTCGCGGAAGTTGATGAAGGCGGGGTAGTAGTCCTCACGCGAATCGTTGGGAACCAGGTTGCGGGGAGAATGCAGCAGTCCGTCGCGGTAAAAAGAAGATTTTTCCAGCGGGATGCGCAGGCCCAGATAACCCTCCCAACCTTCTGTTTCGAGCATGACAGGGATTTCGCATACCAGCTCATCTTCCACGAATAACTGCACAGGGGCACTCTGCGCCAAAAGTACCTCAAAAGTAAGCTGCCCCTGCTCCAACTGCGGCACTACGTTCGACTTACCACACACAATATAGGTTTGTCTGGGGTCGAGGCCACGCAAGTCATAGCGAACGAGTACTTTGGCAGGCGCCTTCGCCGAAGAGATTTTTACCAGGGTGAGCCGCTCGTCATCCGGCGGGATTGCCCCGTCCCGCTGCCAGAAAAGGCTTCCCAAACCAAGCAAAATTACCAGCGCAAGTACCCCCGCCAGCCCCCACTTCGCCGCCGAACTCAGCCGCCCGGCCAGCGGATGTTTCAGCCGATGGCGCATTTGGTAAGCGGGCCAGTTGGCGTAGCCCAGATACACGGCCAGCAAATCACAGGTTTTGTCATCGAAGTTACGACCCGGCCCCTCTTCCATAACACGCCGAACTGTGTGGGCTTTGATTTCCTTCTCGGCGGCGGTTGCCAGTCCGTATCGTTCTTTGTAAGCCTCGTTGAGAGCATCGGCCAGGTCGTGGTAGAAGGCATTTTTACTTGGCAACCTCTCCACTCCCGCAAACTGCAAACCGTGACTTGTCCACTTTTTGGGCCATTCCGCCTCGATTTTCTGAATAAAATCTTCCAAAAGTTGTTCCAGGTCCAGCCCGCGACTGGACTCTCTGGGTAGCTTTGACGGCATAGATCTAGTGGGTCAGAGGTACTTTAACCGCGCGGTTAAAGTCTGAGTGAAGCTGTAAAAATAAGGGAATTTGTGCTGGATACAAGTTTGGCGTAGTTTGGAAGACCGTTCGACGTTCCTGGTTTTACTTTGTGCCTTTGGAACTGCCCCTCAAAAATATGCTAAAAACTTTCCTTCTCGAAGACAACGCCGCCGAACTGGCTACCGTGCAAAGGTTTCTGGCGCAGCAATGCCCCGGCGTATCCGTGGTGGGCACTGCCAGGGAAATGCAGGAAGCCTACGACGGCATCCTGCGCACCCATCCCGATCTGCTGATTTCGGATATCCAGCTCATCGGCGGGCGCTGCTATGATCTCCTTAATCAATTGAAAGCCACCGACCGACTGCACGGACTACGATTGATTTTTATGACGGGCGTCCGGGAGTTCAGCATCGCCCGCGATGGCTACGCCTTTGCGCCCGTGGCATTTCTGGAAAAACCCTTTACCGCCGGAGAATTGCAGGCCGCCGTCGCGAAGGTGGAGAAAGGTACCGAAAATCCGCAGACCCGCCAGCAGGTGGAGATGCTGCTGGAATTGCTCGCCCAGCCACCACGCACCGCCCAGCGGCTGACCGTCTCACTCCTTGGCGGCACCCTGCGGCTGGTGGAACTGCGCGACATCGGCTACCTGGAAGCCGACGACGGCATGGCCCGGCTTTACTTGCAAAGTACCCCCGACCCGGCGGCACCCCCGCTTATCTCCAACAAACCCCTCGGCTACTACCGGACACTGCTCGCTGACAACCCGCGCTTTTTCCCCATCAGCAACAGCCAAATCATCAACCTCGACCACTTTGACCGCTACGACCACGGCGAGCGGCTCGTCTATCTCCGCAACCCGTCCCGCCGCCTTTACGCCTCACGCTCCGGTGCCCGCGCCCTGCGGGAGTTGCTACTGAATAGTCCACTGACGTAGGGCCGTCGGCTTTCGGCAGTCGGCCAGCGGCCTGGTTTGTCGTGGACAGAATCGGTGGCGAAGATTTTTGGAGGACGGTAGAAAGGTAAAGCTCACCCGATGCTCGTCCCAACCAAAAGCTAACAGCCGACGGCCGATAGCCAAAACAGTTTATCCGCAAAAACGACCAATAAAGCCAAAAAACTGACGGATTATGCCCTGGCAAGTAAAGCTTTGGGTCAATGCAGTTAGTTTTAATGAGTGAAAATTAGGGGCAGAGGAGAGGAGCGAAGAAAACGAAGTACCCCATACCCGAAACAAAAAATGAGAAATCCTTCCCTCTCCAACGATCTGCCCTACCTGAATGAACTTCGGGCGCAGCTCCTGACGCGCATTGCCGAGGCGTGGGAGAGCCGCTGGGCCGCCGCCCACGGCTCGGAGTTCGTATGCGTGGAGGACCTGCCGAGCCGCAACGCTTTCTACGAAGACCTGCTGCTGGACATCGACCAAACCCTAAGCGACCAACTCGGGACGCGATCGGCGGATTATTTTATTTCCAAAGACACGCTGCGGCGGTTCCTGAACCCGCGCTACGGCGGCGGCTTCGGCCCCAAGACCAAAAACGCCCTGGCTATCTACGGTGGCTACGCCGACTGGGAGGAGTTTGTGCGCCAGTACGCCCCGGAACCTGCTGCCCCGTCCGTAAACATTTATCAAATCGTCCTGCTTCCCTCCGACTGGTCGGCCAGTGCCCGGCTGCTGGGCGATGGACCCACCGTCCCGCCCGTGTGGCAGCGGCGCGGGATGGTACTCACGGGCGTATTTGCCATGTTGATGCTGACCGCCGCCGGGGGTTTCGCGCTCTACGATTTCGTGAGAACCAAGTTCCTTGCCCCGCCCCCCGACCAATTCATCAAAGAACTGTACAGTACCGTCCGCGAAGCTAACGATGCCGAGTTCGCAGCCTACCGCAACGTCCCCGAAACCGACCTGAACACGCTGGAAAAGTACTTCGATCCGAAAGGCTCGGCCTACGGCAAAATCAAAGAATCTGTGCTGGGCAACGTCGCTAAAAAACGCATCATCTGCAATCCAGGCAACCCCTCCACTCACGAGCTGCTCAGTATTTCCCTCAGCGAAATCAACGGCGACGAGGCCCTGGTCAAAACCCGCGAGTAATGGTACCTCCGCTGGTTCGATACGCAGCAAAAAGACTACCTCGACTACGTCTATAAGGAAACCAACGAGCAACTCTACGTCCTCGTCTGGCGACGGGGCCGCTGGCGGGTGCGCTCCAACGCCTACCCGCCCCAAAGCGACAACGATACTCAGAAAGAGTGACTTACCCTTTTGCCAAACCCTTTGCCAAAGCTGCCAAGGTACTTTGCCAAACATTTTTTACCAGGATGTAACATCTTTCGGCTGTTAAAAGGAAGAGCAGAGGTTCGAAGCGACAAAGCCACAGAGCCACAAAGTTCCAGAGAAGATCGAACAACGAACAGGGTAACGTATCCCGAACAAAGAACCTAATACCCCGTACTTTTTACTCCTATAATTATGCAAGCACTTTCTACGTCTTACGAACCCGTTGCTCCTGTTCCTACCGTCCTGCGCCCGCTCTTGCCCGAAGGACTGTCGCTACCCTATCCCAAGGGCAACCGCTTCGTACCCGCCGACCACATCCTGGCCCTGAGCGGCGACCGCAACTACACCCGCTTCCACTTCCGCGATGGCCGCACTTTTCTCTACTCCAAAACGCTGCGCGAGATCCTCTCCCGGCTCCCCGCCCACGCCTTTACCCGCATCCACCGCAGCCACGCCGTGAATCGACAACATATCCGCACCGTTTTTAAAGATTCTATCGTGCTGGTCGATGGGAGTGAGTGGGGGGTGAGTCGCAGGAAAAGGGGGAAGTCGAAGCGATTGGTTGTGGTACGGGCGTCTCGCCCGTCTCGCTGAAAAGGTAAATTTCCAAGGCGTAAAACCCTCGTTGACAAATATGAAAAAACTTTCCCTTCTACTAATTCTTGGTTTTGCTCTGGCTTGGTCCGCCAACGCCCAAACCCCCACGCCCTCCGACACCCTGCCCGGCTGCGGCGTGACGGGCGACTTCCTGGAACGTAATATCGACCCGCAGCTACTGAAGCAGATGAACGCCCAGTGGCAGCGAAATAAAGGCAAGGGAACACTTTCCGCGAACGACCCCATCATCTACATCCCTGTGATGTTCCACATCGTGCACCTAGGGGAACCCATCGGCGTGGGGTCTAACCTGTCGGAGGGGCAGATTCAGGCTTCCTTGGCTACGCTGAACAACATCTTCAGGGCGCGGGGGAAGTATGCCGGAGTGAACGATACCCGCATCGAGTTTGTGCTGGCCAATTGTTCGGGTGTCGATCGTGCAGATGCGTCGGGCGTTCCTGAATACGCAAGCCAGGGGGTAGTTTTGAACAACGGAAATCAGCAGCAGCAAATACAACAGCTATTTGGACCCTTTCAGGATAAGTTCGTGAATATATATGTAGTCCACAGGATAGACCAGGCCGGAGGATTTGCCAGCTTCGGTGGGCGGATGTTTATCACTTTGTATGACTTTCCAAAAACAAACGAAAGGTCATCTAGTTCGCTGACTTTTGCCCACGAAATAGGGCATGTCCTGTTTTTAGCGCACACGTTCAATGGTGATAATTCCGGTTATCCACCAAACCCAAATACTACGGTATGTCCCCCCAATGACAATCCGTTGGTGGACGGCGACCAGGTGGCCGACACGCCGCCGCACCGAGTGTTCGACCTGAATTATAATACCCCGGCTACCGACATCAACTACTGCACGAGCCAACCCTTTGGCATCGGATTGGTCAAGAATCACATGGCTTACTATACCAGTGCCGACCGCTTCACGCCCGGCCAGATCGCCCGTATGCGGTTTCATTTGGAAAACTACCTGACCAAATGGACTGACTCTGACGCAGTGCCGACGCCGAACAACCAAATAACGCTTACGTCGGTACCCTCTGTTCTATGTGCCAATGTCGCGGTAACTGTGAACTTTACCAACAATTCAGGGAGTACGAATCCGGTACTGCTCCTCTCGAAGGGAGATGAAGTCGTGAATTATGTCGAAAATGCAAACAGCCCGGTCATTTTCAATGTCCCGGTCAATGTTCATAATCTGAACTACAACACTTTGGAAGAAGGGGACGATTACCGAATAAGTATAGTGGCGGGTTGCAATAGTGCCGCCTCCAATCCTGTGACTTATAACAACATCGACCTATACAGCCTGGCGGTCGTCGGGGCTGATGGTGAGCCCTTCGCCAACACCTACCAGAATGCCTACCAAAATCTGTGTAATGGTAGTGCGCTCACCTTGAAGGCCGGATTGACCTACTCGGCAAACGGTGTCAACCGCCAACTCACCGATGTGGAACTGGCTAACTTTAATTTTCAATGGACACTCAATGGAAATGCCATTTCCGGGGCTACGGGAGCCAGCTACGCGGCAAACGGCGTTGGCGGAACGTATCGGTATGTCCTTTCCCGACTCGACTGTGCCAACCAGAGCAAGGTGTCCTACTTCGCCTCTTTGAACTATAATTCTTACTCGAATTCCTACATCAGCGATTATCAGGCCATTGGCAATCCGCTCCGAACCCAATGCGCCGGAAACACTATAAAACTACAAGCCAGCTACGCCAGCAACACTGCTACGTATCAGTGGTATAAAGATGGCGTACTGTTACACGCTCAGACGGGCAGAATACTGCTTGCTGGTAGTAGCGGCTCCTATCGGGTAGTACCCAGCGATGGTGGATGCCAGATATCTACATCGGACAACGACAAGATTGCCGTCAGCTTGGCGGACAAGCTTGAAAACTACATCACCGCGCCGAGCGATAGCATTGCTTGCAACGGCCTTTATCTGTATGGGCCGGCGACGGGCCAATCGTACGGAAATACCTGGGCTGCCGGACTCACCTACCAATGGCTCCGCAACGGCCAAGAAATACTGGGTGCCACCAGTAATGGTTATTTTACCAGCCAAGCCGGAACATACAGCCTGAAACTGCGGCAGGGTACTTGCGAATCGGTGAGCAGCGGCAAGAGAATTTATACCGCCGACAAAAACCAAAAGCCCATTATTTCGGCCCCTGCATCTTTTGCCAGTGGAATCACCTACCGGATTTATTTGGAAAATACAGGAAGCAATGGCTTCCAATGGTTCAAAGACGACCAGCCCATATTCGGCTATAATTATCTGGATGTTTCCTCGTCAGGCGTGTATGAAGTACGAAAGGGGTACAACGACTGCGCTATCGACTCCGACCCCCTCACCATAGTTTTCGGCTCGACATTATCGCCCGGTATTCTGGCCGACAATGTAGTGAACCTAGCCTGTAGCAACGGAAATTATTCACCCTACCTGCGTCTCGACTATCGTTTCTACGCCAATACGTCGGGCTTGACTTTCCGCTGGATGAAGGACGGAGCCGATCTGCCTCTCAGCAATTACTACGCCGATAAAAACTACATCTACCAGACCGAAAGTGGCCTGTACCAACTCCGCGTGACCAATGGGTCTGCCAGCGGGGTCTCCAATGGGATTGCCATCACTTCGAGCAGTAATGTGATTCTCCCCATAACTGCTCTGAACGAAGTAAAGGACGCGTGCGATAACAATGTCGTCAAACTTAGCTTCCTACAGACGCTCGTTTACAATGCTAACCTGGTCTGGCGCAAAGACGGCATCATCCTCTCCAATCAATCCTCCAACACCCTCGCCGCCACCCAGTCCGGCACCTACACCGCCACCTACCAGGGCAACGGCTGCACCGTTACCTCCGAACCGATTACCGTCACCATCGGCGGGCCGCTACCTACCGCCACCCTGAGCGGCCACTACGCCATCCGCAGCGGCGAAACGGCCAACCTGCAACTGGCCTCCTCCGCCCAGGGCCCGTACTTCTTCACCCTCTCGGACGGGACGGAGTACCTCGGCCAAGCCCTCACGATGCCCGTACCCAAAAGCCCCATCGAGTCCACGACCTACGCGCTGACGAGCTTCGGGACGCATTGCGGCCTTAGCCCTAGTGCCTCCGGCCTGGCCCGCATCGACGTGACCAACTGCGCCATCGGCGTGGTGAACGCCACGCTCTCGGGTGGCACCTGGACTACGCCCGGCATCTGGTCATGCGGCAGCATCCCCACCGCCCTCGACCTCGTGCGCATCAACGCCTCGCATACCGTTACGCTGCCCGACAACTATCCGGCTAACGTCAAAAGCCTCGAACTGCTGGGCACCATACAGCAAAGCCTGAACGCGGGACTGAAAGTAGGGCAGGAGTAAATATCAATTACCGCCTACCAAACCAACGCCAGGTTTCACCGAAGCCTGGCTTTTCTTTTGATCCATTTTCTTCTCCTCAAAAGGCCTTGCGGCATTGTCCATTCTATATCTGAAATAACGGTTCAGCCCCTGGCACAATTCTTTCGCGCAAAATTCCCGGCGTTCACGGAGGGTCGTCCTTTTAAACCATGGCCCTGCTTTTCGCTCAGAAGTTCGCTCCTCGTTTTTAACTAAAACCTTAAAAAAATGATGAAAATGCGCAAAATGGTTTCCTATGTCTTCTTGATTGTGGGAATCTCCTCGTTATACGGCTGTTCGCGGAATCCAGTGACGGGAAAAAGGGAACTCATACTGATGTCCCAGGAACAGGAACTCGCGGCGGGTAAAGAGGCCCACCCGTCCATCGTGGCCTCGATGGGACTTTACGAAAATCAAAGTCTACAGGCTTTTATTAACCAAAAGGGCAAGGCGATGGGTGCCATTTCGCACCGCCCCGATCTGCCCTACCAATTTTTTATCGTGGACTCGCCCGTGGTGAATGCCTTCGCGGTGCCGGGTGGCTACGTTTACTTTACGCGCGGCATCATGGCGCACTTCAACAACGAGGCTGAATTTGCCGGGGTATTAGGTCATGAGATTGGCCACATTACGGCGCGGCACTCGGCCCGGCAGCAGACGAGTCAGTTACTCGGGCAATTGGGCGCCATTGCAGGCACTATTGCCCTGCCCGAAATGGGCGAGGTCATTCAGGCGGGCGTGGGTTCGCTCATGCTCAGCTACAGCCGCGCCCACGAAACCGAATCGGACGAAATTGGCGTGGCGTATTCCAGCAAGATCGGTTACGACGCTCACCAAATGGCCGATTTCTTCGGTACTTTGAAGAAACTCAGTGAGGCCAGCGGTCAAATTATTCCCACGTTCCAGTCCACACACCCCGATCCGGGCAATCGCCAGAAGAAGGTGGCTAAGTTGGCTACCGAATACCAGCAGGCCAATCCTGGCAAATACGAGATTGATCGCAATGAGTACCTGAAGCGCATCGATGGCATCATCTACGGCGAAGATCCCAAGCAGGGCTTTGTGGAAAACGACATGTTTTACCATCCCGTGCTGAAGTTTCAGTTCCCGGTACCACGCGGCTGGCAGCACCAGAACGCGCCCACGCAGTTTCAGATGGCTCCTAAGGGTGGTAAGGCTGTAATGATTTTCACCTTGGCCCAGGGCAATTCTCTGGAAGAAGCCGCGCAGGCGACCCTGAAAGGTATGGGGCTGGAAGCAAAAGATAGCCAGAAAACGACCATCAACGGTAATCCGGCCTTGGTAGTGGTGTCGCGCCAGGCACCGCCGCAACAGCAGCAAGGGCAGCCGCAGCAGCAGCAAACCGCCCAGAACACTGTACAGGTAGCAACCTGGTTCATTCAGTACGGCGGCAACATTTACGCCATCCACGGCATGAGTTACGTAGCTGATTTCGATAAATACGCTTCGGATTTCAAACAGGTGGCCGAAGGCTTCCGTACTCTGACTGACCGGGAAAAACTTAACCGTCAGCCTGACCGCATTCAGATCAAAAGCGTGCAGCGCGACGGTACTTTGAGAAGCGCGCTGGAAGCCTACCAAATGCCAGCCGACAAAATGAAAGATTTGGAAGTATTGAACGGAATGGATCTGAAAGACCCCGTAACGCGGGGAATGATGATCAAGACGATCAGCAGGTAGTTTCGGGATCTCGCTCGTTGCGAGAAACGAAATAAATACTTAGCAAAAAGGGCAGCCATGCGGCTGCCCTTTTTGCTATATCTCCTGTTTATTCCTGCCAAAAAGCTTGACTCGATTTTCCCCGCCTGCCAACATTCGCTTGATGTTCTTTTTGTGGGTAAGTACCACCAGCACGAACATCACAAAACCAAAGATGACCAGTAGCGTTTCGGGCTGACCGAAGATGCCCAGCAACGAAACT
>NZ_JBGSXF010000182.1:0-11545 GCF_041751555.1 Persicitalea sp.
CTTTTCAGGGCTGCGGGAGCGAGTAATCTACTCATTTGCCTATCAGTAAGTACTCTGTACCTCTGCCGCTTTGTGCTTCCACTATTCCTCCGCCTCATCCAGCGCCCGCACCTCCCGAAACAAATCCAGCAGCGAGTCACCCGGCGTTTGCCCCGCGCCGAGTTTGCTGTTCTTGAAATAATCGACAAAAAGCTCCTCGATGCTGAGCTTTTCGGGGTCGAGACGCAGGCGCTCGGCGGCTTCGGCCTTGGCTTCTTTGGTACGAATTTCGGGAATGATCGCCATCAGGGCCGGGTGGGCATCCATAAGGCGTTTCTTGTCGGCCGATTCGAGGTAGGTTTCGGTCACCATCGTGATTTGCACGAGGTCGTCGCGGTGTTCTTCCAGCCACGAGAGCGCTTCGTCCACATTCTCGAACTTGCCCCGGTGTAGTTTCTTGCCTTCTTTCAGTTCGATGGGTCGGTAGCTGACGAGCTTCCCGGCTTCGGCTTCGAGCAGCACGACGTACTTGGTCTGATTGGATTCTGAGAAACTGTACCCCAGCGGACTACTGGAATACACCACCGGGCAAGGTACTTTGTCCACGACCTGGTAGCGATGCAGGTGGCCGAGGGCAGTATAGTGGATTTGGGCGGGAATATTTTCGGAAAAGACGGCCTGCGCTCCGCCGAGGTTCAGGATGGGGCGCTCGTCGTCGGGTTCGTCGGGCATCTCGCCGCCCTTGCGCATCATGTAGAGGTGCGTCACGAGTAGGTTGAAACCCGTGTCGTCGAGGTATTGATCGGCGAGTTGCTGCCAGTGGGTTTGGAGGTGCAGCCGCAACGCTTCCTCGGTATCTTCCAGGCCCAGGAAGGTTTTGAGCCGCTGCTCGTTGGCGTAGGGCGTCAGCAGCAGGCGCAGCGGGAAATCGACTTTGGGTAGTTTGATTTCTACAAAACCCTTATCCACCTTCACTACCTCTACACCCGCCTGCGTGCGGAATGGCTTGACCTCGGCGTTGGGAAAGCCGACGAAAATAATGCCGCAGGCCCGCGCCATCGCGTCGGGTACTTCGATGCGCTCGGGCGAGTCGTGGTTGCCCGCAATAGCGATGATCGCCCGCCGTCCGTTGGCCGAAAGGCAGTGCAAAGTACTGTACAGCAGCTCCGTCGCCTCGGACGACGGGCTGAAATTATCGAACAAGTCGCCCGCGATGACGACGCAATCGACTTCTTCGCGGTCGGCGACCTGACAGATTTCGTCCAGTACAAGCTTCTGCTCGTCCAGGCGCGGGTAGTGATCCAGTTTTTTGCCAATGTGCCAATCGGCGGTGTGGAGAATTTTCATAGTATAAATAGTATCAAGTGTTTGCCCACGCCATCCACTTCCCCTGCGCTTTCATAATTTGCTCGATCAGGTCGCGGACCGCGCCGAATCCGCCGTCGATGGGCGAGACGTAGTCGGCGGTGGCCAGGATTTCGTCTACGGCGTCGGCGGGACAGGCGCCCAGCACGGCGGGACGCTGCATCACTTCGAGGTCGGGGATGTCGTCACCCATGAAGACGATTTCTTCTTCGTTCAGGTTTTGGTCAGCTACGTACTTCTCGTAAATCGTCCGCTTGCCATCGGGCGATGAGCCGATAAAGATGTCCTTCACGCCCAGGTATTCCAGCCGCTTGCGCACGCCGACCTGGTTTTGGGCCGAGATAATCGCGACCCGGTAGCCCATGAGCAGGGCGCGGTTGATTCCGTAGCCATCACGGACGTGGAACGAGCGCGGCTGCTCGCCGCTTTCGAGAGCCAGCACGCGGCCGTCGGTCAGGACGCCGTCAATGTCGAAAATAAAGGTTTTAATGCGCAGCAGGCGGTCGGTGAGCGGTGGATTCATGGGAGGCGGGTTTGGGTTCAGCCCGAAATTAACGCTATTTTTGGTTTTCCCCTACTTTCAAACCTTCAATCCGGCCCCGGACTTTGTTGGCATGGACATCAAAAAACTCGCCGAGCAATACCGCCACGAACTGACGCAGAACCTGCTGCCGTACTGGGAGCGGTACGCGTTCGATCCACAATATGGCGGCGTGTTCGAGGCTTTGGACGAAGAGGGCGAGGTGATTTCTACCGACAAGCCCGTGGCGTTGCAGGCGCAGGCGGTGTGGGCTTTTGCTTTTGCTCATAACTACCTCGGCCCTAATTCTGAGTGGCTGCAAAGGGCGCAGCAAACGGCGCGTTTTCTATTGGAAAAAGGCCGCGACGATAAGGGCAACTGGTACCAGCAACTCGACCGCCGGGGTACGCCACTCACCAAATCGACCGATCATTTTCCGGCGTTGTACGCCGCCCTGGCGCTGGGACAACTTACCCAGGCGACGGGCGAAGATGCTCACGCCGAAGACGCGCAAAAAACGCTCGCCAAGCTGCTGCGCAAGCGGGATTCACTTTTGAAAAAACAAAAAGAAAATCCGGGCGGCGTTCCGTCGGGCGGCGCTCCGTCGGGCGGCGCTCTATCGGTGGGCAGGGCTTTCAAAAGCCTGGAAGAATTCGCCCTGATCGGCCACGCGCTGCTGGAAGTGCAAAAGTACGCCGACCCAAAATGGTACAACAAGACGTTGGATCGCTACGTGGAGGAAATGACCAGCGATTTCTACGACAAGCGTACCGACATTCTACTTGAAAACGTCACGCCCGAAGGCCATTTCTGGGATTGTCCCGCCGGACGGACGCTGGTGCCGGGCCGCGTGTTCGAGGTAGCCAACTTCATGATGGACATCGCCGACCGTACCCGCAACCGCAAGCTGCTCAACCAAATGCTCGACTTGACGGAGCTGACCATCCGGGCGGCCTGGGACGAAGCGCGTGATGGCTTTTTTCACCAAATGGACATCAAAAGTCAGCCGCCGCTGGACGCCCGCTGGTGCCACAAATTGGCGTGGGTACATCTGGAAGCCCTGCCTGCTCTGCTGAAAGCGCATCTGCTGTCGGCTCGGCCCATTTTCCTGGAAACTTTTGAGAAGGCGCACAACTACATCTGGAAAAACTTTCCAGACTCCGAAAGCGGGGCATGGTTTCAAGAGTTGACGCGGGAAGGTGCACCATTTGTGCGCCACAAAATCACGCCCGAAATGAACCTGACCAGTTTGGTCCGCAGCCTGGCCGACACCGCAAAACTTCTGGAAATCATCGTCCAATCAAAGCCCCAGGCAACTACCCAGCCAGCCAAGAACCGTCCCACGGAAGTTGCGAGCAAAAGAAATTCATAATCACTACGGCGCACTGCTCACGACTCCTCAACTCTCCCCAAAATGCCGCTCGCGGATATCCTCCGTCATAATCCGATAAATGGCCGTCCACTCAGGATTTATTTCCTGTAAATATTCCAAATGCCGGGCGGTCATGGCCCAGTCGGCGCGGCGGGCGGGACCAGTTTGCACGGTCGCCGGGTCGGTAGTTTGCAGGGCTTTGTGGGTAGTTTCGCGGATGAGGGGTTTCAGTAAATCAAAAGACAACTGCTCGTGCGCCAGCAAATCATGGGCGATAGAGAACAGATGGTTGGTGAAATTGCAGGCAAACACCGCCGCGATGTGGAGAGTGCGCCGCTCCTCCGAGTCGCCGATCTGCACATTTTGGCTAACCGTCTGCGCCAGTTCGACCAGGGCTTCCTCCGTCACCTCGTCGGTGGCTTCGATGCAAAAAGGAATTTCGGTGTAGTCCAGACTGACCTCCTTGGTAAAGGTTTGCAGGGGATAAAGTACTCCCGTTTGCACGCGGACGTCGCTGTGAACCTCGACTAAATGCTGCAAATCCGCCAGCGAGCGGCTACCGGAGGCATTGGCCAAAATAACCCCTTCGGGTAGCACGACACGCTCCATAATGCTTTCCAGGGCGTCGTCGGAGGCAGCGATTATAATCAGATCGGCAACGCTTTCCGAAAAATTCAGGTCGGGCTGAATGGCCGCGTCGTACAGGACGGAGGTCAGTTGGCGAGCGTGCTGCGGGTCGCGGCTATATACTTCGCAAATGATGTGTCCGGCGGTTTCGAAGGCCTGCGACAAGTGCCAGGCCACGTTTCCGGCCCCGATGAAGGAGATTTTCATGGAAAATCAATTTTGAATGAGTGAATGATAGAATGAGAGAGTAAAAAGCTCCTTATTTCGCTACTTTTGCAGTCTTGAAAGATAACCAATTTCGGTTTCTTACTTGACTAATCTGAAAAAGTTCAGGCTCTTGTCAGGCTGAGCGTAGCCGAAGCCATCTTGCATAAAACTCTAATCGACGTCGTCATCCCTGCCTTCAACGAAGAAAATTCGGTGGGCAACGTTGTACGCGACCTGCCGGAGTCGGTGCGAGAGGTGGTGGTGGTCAACAACAATTCACGCGACGACACGCGCCAAAACGCTCAGGCCGCCGGGGCCACCGTGCTGGACGAGCCACGGCAGGGCTACGGTTACGCCTGCCTGAAAGGGATCGACTACCTCGAAAACAAACCCAATCCGCCGGAAATTCTGGTTTTTGTGGACGCCGACTACTCCGACTATCCCGGGGAACTGACCAAAATTGTGGATTATTTATTAGAAAACAACCTCGACATGGTCATCGGCTCACGCGCTTTGGGCGAGCGCGAAGCGGGAGCTATGACGCCGCAGCAGGTGTTTGGCAACTGGCTGGCGACGAATCTCATCGAACGTTTTTACGGGGTAGTTTATACCGATCTCGGCCCGTTCCGCGCCATCCGTTTTGACAAACTACTTGCCATGAAAATGGTGGATACTACCTACGGCTGGACGGTGGAAATGCAGCTCAAAGCCGCCAAAATGGGAATGGCCGTAGGCGAAGTACCCGTCACCTACCGCAAGCGCATCGGGCATTCCAAGGTGTCGGGAACGTTGAAGGGGACGGTGCTGGCGGGGTACAAGATTTTAAGCTGGATTTTTAAATATCGGTAGGGGAAAACCGCAGACGAATTTTGTTCGTATTGGTTGTTGTTTCAGAGCAGGCAACTTCAAAGTAGCTTTGTACGTAGCTTAACAAATCATATTCCGGCTCGTTTTTTGACTAATTTTGGGGTAATCTGATCTCCAAAAATATCCTTATTTCTTCCTTGACTTTCCTTCAATATCTGGTTCTTATTCCTTTTCTGCTGGCTATCCTGTTCATCTTCGCGTACAGTTTATCGCAGGTGGGATTGGTATTTGCGTACTGGAAAAAAGGCACAGAGGCACAGAGGCACAGAGGCACAAAGTGGCCTGAGGATATATCGGTAGTGATGCCAGAACCCAACGTATGGCCCGTGGTGACGGTGCAGTTGCCAGTGTATAATGAACGGTACGTGATCGAGCGGTTGATGGCGGCGGTGGTAGCTTTTGATTATCCGCAGGAATTGCTGGAAATTCAGCTCTTGGATGATTCAACTGACGATACCATTGACATCATCGCGCACCGTGTGGCGGAGTACGCAGCGCAGGGGTTTAATATAAAACATATCCGCCGCTCCGACCGCACGGGCTTCAAGGCAGGGGCGCTGGCGCACGGGCTGACGATTGCGCGAGGCGAGTTCATCGCCATTTTCGACGCCGATTTTGTGCCGAAACCGGAGTATTTGAAAAAATCTATCCCGCACTTTTCCGATCCGGGCGTAGGCGTGGTGCAGTCGCGATGGGGACATCTCAACGAGGACTATTCACTCATCACCCGAATGCAGGACTTCGGGCTGGAC
Organism: Persicitalea sp.; assembly: GCF_041751555.1. Taxonomy (NCBI): domain Bacteria; kingdom Pseudomonadati; phylum Bacteroidota; class Cytophagia; order Cytophagales; family Spirosomataceae; genus Persicitalea; species Persicitalea sp. The sequence goes on from NZ_JBGSXF010000182.1 coordinate 5,690, forward strand.
GCACACTTCACCGTCGAGCAGGTGGGGCGCAACGCGGGCGGGCATTTCATCAATTTCAACGGTACGGCGGGCGTGTGGCGCAAAAGTACCATCACCGACGCGGGCGGCTGGTCGGCCGATACGCTCACCGAAGACCTCGACCTCAGCTACCGCGCCCAGCAACGCGGCTGGCGGTTTGTGTATCTCGAAGGGCTGGTATCGCCCGCCGAACTACCCGTGACCGTTCCCGCCGTGAAGTCGCAGCAGTACCGCTGGACCAAAGGTGCCGCCGAATGCGCCCGCAAAAATCTGGGCAATGTCTGGCGTGCGCCTGACCTGTCCTTCGCCACCAAGTGGTACGCGACGTTTCATTTGCTCAACAGCTCCATCTTCATTGCTACCCTACTGACTGCTCTGCTGAGCGTGCCGATGCTGGCGCTGCGGCTGGGCTGGGGCTGGCTGACGTTCTTCCAGTTGAGCCTGGTTATTATGGGCGTCTTCTACTGGACGGCCTTTCACCGCAAGGGAGGTACTTTCTGGCAGTTCGTCGTCACTTTTCCTACTTTCCTGGGAATCATGCTCGGGCTGTCGCTGCACAATGCCGTGGCGGTTATCGAAGGGTACTTGGGCCACAAAACCCCTTTCATCCGCACGCCCAAGTTCAACGTCAATCAACGTGGCGACCGCTGGCAGGCCAATGCTTACCTGGCCCGCAAAATTCCGCCGCTCACCTGGGTGGAGTGGGGTTTGGTTTTCTACTTTCTAGGAGGAATCGTTTTGGGCCTGGTCACGCACAATTACAGCGCGCTGGCCTTCCATACCGTGCTGGTGCTGGGCTTCGGTTTCATCGCCTACTGGTCGGTGCGGCATTCGCTGGCGAAGCCATGAGGCGGTGGCTTTTGTGGGGCGGCGGAATTGTCGTATCGGCAGTGGGGTACTTTTTTTTATTCCAAACCGCCCGCACCGACACCGTCGCTTTGCTGGGGTTGTGGGGCACGTTGTTTCTGCTCTACGGAATTGCCATTCACTACCAAACTACCTTCCAGTTTAAAATTTTGCTTGGCGCGGCGGTAGTTTTCCGCTTGCTCGGAATGCTGCATCTGCCCCTGCTCTCCGACGACGTCTATCGCTTTATCTGGGACGGGCGGCTTCTGGCCCAGGGCTACAATCCTTTTCTGTATTTGCCCAAAGAAATCTTAGCCTCCGGCATCACTACCCAAGCCGGACTGACGGAAGTACTTTTCCAAAAACTCAACTCTCCCGACTACTACACCGTCTATCCGCCACTGCTGCAAGGCTGGTTCGCGGTGGCGGCCACGTTGGGTACTTCCGAAATCGCAACAGTTTTCTGGCTCAGACTACCCATCTTTCTGGGCGAAATCGCGACCATCTGGCTTTTGTATCAAATCTTAAAGTTGTTGGGGAAAGACGAAGCCGCCACACGACGAGGCGTTCTTCTATACGCCCTCAACCCGCTGGTGATCGTGGAATTGACGGGTAATTTGCATTACGAAGGACTGACGATTTGCTTCCTGCTCGCGGGGCTGTTTTTTTATTTAAAACAGAAACAAACTTCCTCGGCCACCTTCCTCGCCCTGGCGGCGGGCGTGAAGCTGCTGCCGCTCATTTTTATTCCGGCTTTGCTGGACAGGAACGATTGGAAGAAAAGTCTGAAGTACTTACTGACGGCGGGCGTAGTTTTCGGGCTGCCATTCCTGTTTTTTCTGGATAAAGCGATTATCGAAAATTTCTCCACCAGCCTCGACCTCTACTTCCGTAGCTTCGAGTTCAACGCCAGCCTGTACTACCTGCTGCGGGAATTGGGTACTTGGGTCATGGGTTACAATCCCATCGCGACCATCGGACCTCTGCTGGCACTGGTATCCGTCTCGCTTATTTTGTTTTTTTCCTGGTCTGAAAAACTCAAAATCAACCTCCCTGAACGCTGGCTTTGGGTACTTACGGTTTACCTGCTCTGCGCTACCACGGTGCATCCGTGGTACGTCGTGCCGCTCGTCGCATTAGGTACTTTGACGCGCTTCCGGTTTCCGGTCGTATGGTCGGTGGTGCTGCCGCTGACCTACGTAGCGTACGGGCAAATGCCGTTTCAGGAGAATTTGTGGCTCGTGGCAGTGGAGTACCTGGTAGTTTTTGGCTGGATGATGTGGGAGATTTTGCGTTATAAATCAGCGGATTGAGAGAGGTTAAACAGCGATTCCATGCAAATTTAACATTCAATATTAAATTTGCATGGAACGATCAAAAGGACTAGCCTATCCAGGCAATTCTGACGAAAATCAACTTGCGATCTTATTCCTCTCCCAGCCAACTCATCTTCTCCGTCGGAATGTCCTGCTCGATGGCCGTCGTAATGCGGGCTACCATGCTTTCGACCGACTCGTCGGGAAGGAAGTGCATGGGTGGCTTGAAATGCACGGTGAGTTTTGTATTTCGCTTTTTGAAGCGCAGCCCCTTCTTGTCGAAAGCCCGGCGGAAGCCATTGATGACCACGGGAATCACGATGGGCTGGTGTTCCTTGATAAGGTGAGCCGTTCCCTTCCGGACGGGCGCATAAGGTTTGGTAGTACCCTGTGGGAAGCTGACGACCCAGCCGTGGTCAAGTCCCATGCCGATTTTGTCCTGGGCGCTGTTGTCTAGACTGCGCTTGACGTTTTCGCCCTGCGCTCGCCACGACCGCTCCACCGTGATGGCCCCGCCGATGCTGAACAGCCGGGGTAGGATGCCGCCTTCCTGCATGGTTTCGGAAGCTGCCACGTAGTAGTTGCGCACGCGCGGCGAAAAAAGGTAAAAAGGTGGCGAAATGGTGTCCTTATAGCCCCATTTTACGGCGCAAAAAGTGTGGTAGAAGGCGATGACATCGGCGAAGTAGGTCTGATGATTGGACAGAAAAAGTACCCCGTGATCGGGCAGGTCAAGCAGGTGTTCGGTGCCTTTGATTCGGATCTTATTTACCGCCGTATAGCGGTAGTAGGTAGACCATCCAATGATCATAATCGCCAGCCGCCGGACAATCAGTAGATTGCCGAACGGATCTTTCTCGAACAAACCCAGAAAATCGAGTCGTTCGAGCGATTTCGGCAATACACTGTATGTAGTTTTAGGTTTGAGCATTTCAACGTTCCAAAAACTGAATCATATTCCCCTCCCCATCCCGCGCCGTGCGAACCTTGCCGCCGCCGATAGCGTCGATGATTTCGCTGCTCCACTCGATGCCTTTTCTGTCGAGAATGGCCACGGCCTCTTCCAGATTCGACACCCGAAACGCCACGTGCGACCAGCCGGGCGTCCAGGTAGTGCGCGTTTGGCGAAGGGTGTCGTCTTTGGGCATGATTTCCAACAGAGTACCGTCGGGCGCTTTCAGAATCCAGACGGGTTTAGGTGGTCGAGCATTCCAGTCGCAAAATTGTTTTTCGTAGCCCAGGAAGTCGCAGTACCAGTCGGCGAGTTTTTCTACATCGTCCGCCGCCACGGCGGGGTGGTCGATGCCCAGAAAAGTTATTTTTTCGGTATTTCCCATAGTTTGTCAGCGTAGCGTTTGCCCAATTCCCGCGCCGAGGGCGTGTCGAAGTGCGTCGTGTCGCCCTTGTGGCTCAGACCCGACGACGACACCGCGTACACATTCGGGTGGTTTTGGGGAAAGTTGGTTATGATTTGATTGATTGGTAAAGCGTTTGGATTTTTATTGACGATAAAATCGCCCAGCGTCCCCAGAATAATGGGCGTGTCGGGCGCACCGAGGTCACGGCGTAGTCGGGTAAAAAACTCATCGAGTTTTTCCTCGTAAACCTTATTGCGTACAGGATTGCTGTCCGACTCGCCCTGATGCCAGAGAATGGCTTTGATCCGGCCCTTTCCCTGCGCGACGCGCACCCGTTGCAGCATGGCGTCGTAGGAGTAAATGCCCGTTTGGGCGTGTTTTTGACCCGGCTGCCAGTCGTCGATACCGCTTCCGCCGACGGCGCAGGGAATCAGACCGATTTTGGCTTTCGGATTCAGTTCCAGCCAACGCTCGGCGAAGGCCAGTCCCGGCCCCACACCCACGATACCGGGCTTGTCGAAGTGCAACGGGTCTTTGGCCACGACCCATTCGTTTTCAGCATTTATCACCCAAATATCGGGATTCGCATCCTTTGGCGCGGTATCCAGCGGTCCGCGCCCGGCCATATTGGACTGGCCAATTAACAAAAACAAGTCCATTTGTTTCGGTACGGATTTCCGGGCATCCGAATTCTTCGACGCAGTAGCACAGCTTACCAACAGCCATAAAAAACATAAGCTGGCTAATTGGCTTGAGATAATGTTGGTTTTCATATAATTTAACTTACTAAGCCAGCGCCGCTCAGGTACTGAGCATCCCGCGTCAGTCGATCAACAGTTCAACGATTACACACTTACACAGATCGACAACAATCCCCAGGATAACACTTTTTTTGATATGCGGGGCAAATCTTTTACTTTTGGCAAGGTATCAATTCAAAGTTTTGTAAAAAATCATATTCATGGAAATATCAGGAACCGTAGTCTCGATTTTGCCCGAAATAAACGGGACAAGTGGCAAAGGCGCGTGGCGCAAGCAAGAATTCATTCTCGAAACCGAGGGCCAGTACCCCAAGAAAGTCTGCATCATGATGTGGGGCGACAAAATCGACCAGTTTGCCCTAACTGAGGGCGACGTGGTGACCGCGTCCATCGACGCCGAAAGCCGCGAATACAACCAACGCTGGTACACCGACCTGAAAGCCTGGAAAGTGGAGAAAGGCGTAGCGGGTAGTGCGCAGCCTGCGACGCCCAACAACGCCCCCGGCGACTTTGGCCCTCCACCCAACCCGGCCTTCGCACCTAGTGGCGGCTCTGACGATGACCTGCCATTTTAAGTTAGTGGCGTAGGATACAAAGGGAAAGCTACGGCTTTCCCTTTCTTCGTATGCGCCTTTTGGCCAAAACATTCGGCGGAGCGTCGCGTTTGGAATTAGACTTCACTTAAAAAATTGCTTCACCCTCCATGAATCTCGATATCAATCAAGCAGTTGACTTATTGACCAATAAACTGACCCTCTGGGTCAAGGAATTCATCCGGCTGCTGCCCAACATCGTGCTGGCGGCCGTCATTCTGGTGCTGGGCTTGTACATTGCCAAGCTTATCCGCAAGGTCGCGCTGAAACTTATTCGTAAGGTTTCGCACATTGAGACGATTAACAGTCTGTTTTCTTCCGTAGTCTATGCCGTGGCGGTAGGCGTGGTGTTTTTCGTGGTGCTCAGCGTGCTGAATCTCGATAAAGCGGTCACGTCTATCCTGGCGGGCGCAGGCATTTTGGGTTTAGCGCTGGCTTTTGCTTTTCAGGATATTGCGGCCAACTTCATGTCGGGTATTTTCCTATCGTTCCGCCGACCCCTGGAAGTGGGCGACATTGTGAAAACTAACGACCAGATGGGCGTGGTGGAGAAGATCAGCCTTCGCGATACCATGATTCGCTCCTTCCAAGGACAGCGCATCATCATTCCCAACAAGGACGTTTTCCAGAATAAAATCGAGAATTTCAGTGTCTTGAACAAGCGCCGCCTGGATTTATCGGTTGGCGTTTCCTACGGAGATAATTTGCAAAAGGTGAAAGACATCGCTCTGGCTGCCGCCGCAAAAGTGAGTGTCCGGGCGCGAGACGAGGAAATCACGCTCTTTTACAATGAATTCGGCGATAGCTCCATCAATTTCAGTATCCGCATCTGGATGCAGGACACCGCGCAGCCGACCTTCCTGCAGGGCCGCCACGAGGCCATCATGCACATCAAGGAAGCCTTCGACGCCAATGATATTATGATTCCGTTCCCGATTCGAACGCTGGATTTTGGGATCAAAGG
>NZ_JBGSXF010000183.1:0-6479 GCF_041751555.1 Persicitalea sp.
GTTTTTTGCACGATCCGGCGGCTGAGGTTTTCTTCCCCGATTCAGCCTTTAATTTCTCCCCCTTCGAAATGATCGGACAGGAGTACTTCACCACCCGCACCGATTCGCTCGGTAGCCTGGATAGTACGATCTACCGACTGGTTTCCTTTGACGTCGCAGCTATACAGGTACTTCGCTTGCCCGTTTTTCTGCTGGCGGCTCGTGATTGTACGGCCGTTTACGCCGCGCCCGATACCCTATGGCTGCGCTCGGCCCTGCCCGTCACGGCGCGGCCCGATACGCTGCTACTACGGGCCGAAACCACAGTATACGAACTCAAGCGAGCGTTCAACTACCCCATCTTTATGGTGTTTATTGGCTCGGTCGGATTAGTTGTTTTGGTAGTTTATTGGTTGTTTGGCCGCGAAATCGAACGACAGTGGCGGGGGTTTTTGTTGAAGAGGAGGCATAGCGAGTTTGTACGTGCCTTTAATCGCTTGAACCGCAACGCTCGCGAACGCAATAATACCAGCGCTGCCGAAAAGGCCGTGGTCGTTTGGAAAGAATACCTGGAGGCCGTCGAGAAGAAGCCTTTTGCCACCTACACTACCCGCGAAATAGTGGACAATATTCCGGACAGAGCTTTGGAAGATGCCTTAAAAGACATCGACCGCATTATTTACGGACAAGGTAAGTCGCCGCAAATGGATGACTCACTACAGACTTTGAGAAACGTAGCGCAACGGGTGTACCACCGCCATCGACTTGAAATCATGCAGCTAAACGCAGAGAAAACAGCTCGCTAGGTAAGCATACGATGGAAAACTGGTTGTCATTGAAGTGGTTTGGATGGGAAGCTATACGCTCGTTTCATTGGGCGCACCCTTACTTTCTTTACGCCATTCCTGCGATTCCGCTGGTTTTTCTGCTGCGAAATGCTTTCCACCGCAAGTCACGGCAGTTCCTGACGATTCCCTACGAAGCCACTGAAACGCCCGACGACTGGCTCACGCGCCTCCGCTACGTGCAGCCCGTCAGCATGGCGCTGGCCCTGATGTGCATTCTGCTGGCTTTAGCGCGGCCCCAAACTATCACTGAGCGCACTGATCGCTTTTCAGAGGGGATAGATATTATGCTGCTCGTCGATGTATCAGATTCCATGCTCGAAAAAGACCTGAACCCCGACCGACTCACCGCCGCCAAGCGGGTGGCCCGCGATTTCGTTCGGGGGCGCCTGCAAGACCGGATCGGAATCATCGTTTTTGCCGGAGAAGCCTACTCACTCTGTCCGCTCACAACCGATTACGAATTGCTCTATGGCTTTCTGGAAGACCTGAAACCTGATATGATTCGCACTGCCGGAACCGCCATCGGTAGTGCCTTAGCTGTGGGTGTCAACCGGATGCGCGACTCAAAAGGCCAAAGCAAAGTGACAATTCTGATTAGTGATGGTGACAATACTTCCGGTAATCTCGACCCCATCACGGCAGCCCGATTGGCCAAGGCATTCGGGGTGCGGATTTATACGATCGCGGTAGGAAACACCCGCCGCCCGGGTAAGAACGACTCTCTTAGGGTAGTTTCTGCGCAAGTAGACGAGAGCGAATTGCAGGAAATTGCCGCCGCCGCCGACGGAAAGTACTTCCGTGCGACGGACAATGACGCCCTGGTCAAAGTATTCACTCAAATCAATAAGTTGGAGAAAGTGAAGTTTAAGAATGTAGTTTTCCGGGAGGTGACAGATTATTACCGGGTTTACTTATACTGGGCGGTAGTTTTGATCCTGCTGGCCTTTGCCACGAAGAGTACTTTTATGGGTAATATTCTGGAAGACTGATGTTGCGTTCCTGCCATACCGAAGGGGTGATCGAGGCCGGACTGGACGAAGTGGGGCGGGGTTGCCTGGCTGGCCCCGTGGTCGCGGCGGCGGTGATTCTGCCGCCCGACTATAGGCATTCGCTGTTAACCGATTCCAAGCAGCTAAGTAAAGAACAACGCAATGTTTTAAAAGCGGAAATAGAGCGTGAAGCTTTGACCTGGGCTGTCGCCGAGGCCTCGCACCTGGAAATTGACGAAATCAATATCCTGCAAGCCAGCTTTTTAGCCATGCACCGCGCGGTAAGTCAACTAAGGATAGAACCGGAACACCTTTTGGTGGATGGCAATCGTTTCGTACCGTACCCGCTCGTGCCGCACACCTGCGTTACGAAGGGCGACTCCCTCTTTTTGTCCATCGCGGCGGCCTCCGTTTTAGCCAAGACCTACCGCGACGAACTAATGGAGCGACTTGCGGCAGATTTTCCCCAATACGGCTGGGCAACCAATGTTGGATACCCTACCATCCAGCACCGCCGTGCTCTCAATGAATACGGTCCGACGATTCATCATCGTCGTAGTTTCCGGCTCGTATATTGATTTTTTTTACAGCCACTTGCGTACATAACGACGCGCGAACTCCACCACGAAACCATACACAACGTGGCTGGCGAACTCACTCCCGGCAAATTTCAGAGGTTGCTTCAACGGCCAGGGCTCTGTATTCATCATCGGCAGCACAGATCCGTGCGTAACTCCGTAGAGGGCCGTACCGAGCAGTCCACCCATACCCTTTTGCGTATCGGGCAGAGCCTCGACAACAGCACCGTACGCCGCACCGATACCCGTACCAAAAGCCCAGTGCATAGACTGCTCCACCACAGTTTTCTCACTTTTAGTCAAGTCTTCGCTGACGGCTTCTTCTTTTACGCGATCACCCAGCACCACGGGCGGCGAGTCGCGGTTCGCCGGGCGGGTGGGCATATACTCTTCCCAAACGGTCTTAGCGGCAGTACCTATAATCCCGGCAATAGCCCCGGCTAATACGCCTTTCCAGATATTTTGAGTCATGATGTTGTTTTTAGATTGGTTTGAAAAATGATTGCAAAACCAATTTGAAAAAACTGTGCCTTTGTTGTTATGAGGCACAAAGCTGCAGAGAAGTATGTAGAGACGCGATTTATCGCGTCCAAGCGGAAGCAAATCGGCAAAAAACTTCGCTTTTGAAAGGAATAAATCTCTCTTCGAATAACGAACGGGGCGACCCATGCCGAACGAAGAACGCTGTACTTGGTTAGACGCGCGGTCTTTTATACAACGGCACCGTACTACACGGCTCGCCGAACATCAGGCTTTGCACGACAGGCTTCAATCGGCGCGTGATTTCCACGTAAGCCGAAGTGGGCACCGGATGTTTGCTGCAGCCTTTGATGACGACCCGCGCGTCGCGGAAATCCTCCGGGTCTATCTGCTCGATCGCTTCGTAGAATAACTTATTTTCAAGAGCTGTCAAGTCTCCGAAGACGAAAGCGTGGGCGTAAGGTTCCAGCTTGGTGGCCAACAGCATATATGCCCAAGTAGGAACTATGGCGTCCTCACTGCACACGATAGCTACGTTCTTATCCTGATATTGGCTCCAATCGTAGTTTTTCAGGAATTCCCGAAAATCTTTCTCCCGTAGAATCATCCCCTGAAAAAGATTGTCCTTTAAGTCGTAAATCACCCGCTCGCCGGCGTGGTAGTAGTTTTCCAAATCCAGCGACACTAAACCGCTGTTGGCTACTTTATTGATGATTGCTTCGGTTTGCATGGTCGGTTTTTGGCAAAGCCTTTGGTGTTTTCCTGATTGAAATACACCAAATCCCCGCTAATCATTCCCCCCTTATGCTTTCTTTTCGCCTGTTGATAACAGTCGGTTCGGCCCAAACGTACCGAGTGGCAAAGTACTTAGCTCTTGCGATAAACCGTCGTAGCCGCGGCCTGCGCTGCCGCCAAAATCGTAATGTCCGCGATAGTCACGTGGGGCGGAGCGCTAATGGCGTAGGCAATACTGTCGGCGATATCCTCAGCCAGTAGCGGGGCAAATCCTTCATAGACTTTATCGGCACGGGCTTCGTCGCCTTTGAAGCGTACCATGGAGAATTCCGTTTCCACCGCACCGGGCGCGATGTTGGTCACCTTAATGCCGTGCTGTGTGAGGTCGAGCCGCATCCCTTCACTAAGTGCCTCCACGGCGGCTTTGGAAGCGCAATAGACCGTCCCGTTGGCGTAGGTTTGCTTTCCGGCAATGGAGCTCAAATTCACGATATGCCCCCGTTCGCGCCGCACCATGCCGGGCGTTACGGCTTTGGTGATATACAAGAGTCCCTTGACGTTGCTGTCGAGCATGGCATCCCAGTCTTCGGTATCTCCTTCGTCCACGGGGCCGAAGCCATGCGCGTTTCCGGCATTATTTACCAAAATATCGATGTCCTGCCATTTGGCTGGCAGGGATTCGATGGCAGCGGCAACGGCCTTTCGGTCGCGGACATCGAAGGTCAAGGTGGTAGTTTTGACGTAGGGGCCAAGCGCCTCGCTGAGTTCGGTGAGGCGTTCCTGGCGGCGACCACAGAGTATGAGGTCGATGCCGATTTTAGCGAAGGCTTGTGCGGTGGCTTTTCCGATGCCGGAGGATGCTCCGGTTATTAGGGCTATTTTTGACATGGTTTTGAGAAGTCGATGAGCGGGGTTCCGTCCGGCGGGATGCCGCCCAACGGAACGCTACTCGTTTTAAAATTTACGAGATATAATTTGAGTTCACGGGCAAGAGCCGATGAGTAGTATCGACAAAACCCTTTGTATTTGGGCTTTGATTTTTGAGAGAAAGCCGATTTTAAGCTTTTTCTACGGATGTACTAATGATTTTTTTCAGGTAAAAACTACTAGTTGTCCTCTTTTGCTCCCGTATTTATTTTTATAAAAAAATGACTTTAAAAACAATTTATCCAGTGCGACTGACGGCTTGCGTGCTGCTGCTTTTTCTAGCGTATTGTTCCTACGCTCAGAATCTTGACCAGTACGAAAAGCGGGAGTTCAAGACCGACGAGGGTAATACCCTCCCGTACCGATTGTTGTTCCCCGAAAATTACGACAAGGCCCAAAAGTACCCGCTCATTCTGTTCCTGCACGGGGCCGGAGAACGTGGTAACGACAACGAAAAACAACTCGTTCATGGGGCCAACATGTTTTTGGATGCCCAGAATCGGGAACGATTTCCGGCCATTGTGGTCATGCCGCAATGCCCGGAGGAAAGTTACTGGTCTTCCGTAAAGGTCGATCGCGACAAGCGGCCCATGACGTTCAACTTCGATTATAGTAACTCGTCCAACTGGCCTTTGGAAGCGGCCTACGATTTGGTGAAGCAAATGGTCGGAGAAGAAAGTGTAGATACAAGGCGGCTGTATATCATGGGACTTTCAATGGGGGGGATGGGTACTTTTGAGCAGGTGTATCGCCATCCCAAAGCTTTTGCCGCCGCTGCGCCCATCTGTAGTGGGGCCGACGTAGCCGCCTATGACAAACGCGTCCGCAAAACGCCTTTTTGGGTTTTCCACGGCGATGCCGATTCCGTAGTACCCGTAAAAAATTCGCGGGAAATTGTCGAGAAATTAAAAACCGTAAAAGTACCCGTCAAGTACACCGAGTATCCGGGCGTCAACCACAATAGCTGGGACAATGCCTTCGCCGAGCCGGAACTACTGCCCTGGCTCTTTTCTCACTCCCGCCGTAGAGCGAAACTATAAAGCGCCGTATAGCGCTGAGACTCAAAACAACATTCAATGAAATCGCTAAAAATCATTTTATTCGTTACGATCGGGTGCCTGGGCGCTCTGGCTTTCATTCCGAAGGAAAAAGCTACCCATATCAAGCCGAACCGCACCGACGGACTGGCGGCTCGACCCAACATCATATACATTATGGCCGACGACCTCGGCTACGGAGACTTGGGTGCGTATGGCCAGCAGAAAATCAAGACGCCGAACTTAGACAAGCTGGCGGCCGATGGTTTGCGCTTCACGAGCTTCTACGCCGGAAGTACCGTCTGTGCACCTTCGCGTTGCTCGCTGATGACAGGCAAGCATACCGGGCACAGCTACATCCGGGGCAACGGCGAGATTCCACTGCGACCGCAGGACAAAATCCTGCCGCAGTACTTACAAGAGCAGGGCTACACGACCGGAATGTTTGGGAAGTGGGGCCTGGGCGATATGAATACCACCGGGATGCCCGACCTGAAAGGTTGGAACAAGTTTATCGGTTTTCTGCACCATGTGGAGGCGCATTTTCAGTTTCCCGGCATCGTCTGGAATTTTGTGCAGGGGAAAAAGCCTTTGCGGGAGAGGGTCAGAACCGAGGGAGGACAGAGTAGTTTTGCCAATGATTATATAGAGGAAAAAGCCCTGGACTTTATTGACGAAAACAAAGCCAAGCCCTTCTTCCTTTACCTCTCACTCACCATCCCCCATGCCGAACTTGTAACGACCAATGCCCTTCTCAGCCGCTACCAGACCAAAGACGGCGAGAGCATCTTTGCCCCCGAAAAACCCTACCCTGGCTTGCATTACGGTGGACAGCGACAACCCCGCGCGGCCTACGCCGCCATGGTCAGCCGCATCGACGACTATGTGGGCGATGTCCGTGCCAAA
>NZ_JBGSXF010000184.1:0-5133 GCF_041751555.1 Persicitalea sp.
CTGCATTATCTATTCCGACCCCAAAGAAGACGGCTTTTTTCAGGGGGATGTGTATCCCAAAGGCGCTTACAAAAGCGAAACCGGGGCGCAGCGCGGTTCCGTGCTGGATATGCCGCTCTATCCCGGCGACCCGCTCACGCCTGGCTACGGCGCTACTAAAGACGCCAAGCGGCTCGACCATAAAGATGCCCCCACGATCATGAAAATTCCGGTACTGCCTATTTCATACGGTGACGCCTTACCGCTGCTCAAAGCCCTGGGCGGCGAGGTGGCTCCGGCTTCGTGGCGCGGCGCCCTACCTATTACATACCACGTCGGTCCCGGCCCCGCCAAGGTGCATCTCAAACTAGAATTCAACTGGGACGTGCAGCCCGCTTACAACGTCATTGCCACCCTGAAAGGCAACGACTACCCTGACGAGTGGGTCATTCGTGGCAACCACCACGACGGTTGGGTGTATGGTGCCAATGACCCACTGAGCGGCGCGGTGGCCGTGTTGGAAGAAGCCCGCGTCCTGGGTGAATTGGTGAAATCGGGCTGGAAACCCAAACGGACGATCGTCTATGCTCTCTGGGACGCCGAGGAACCGGGTCTGCTCGGCTCGACGGAATGGGTGGAGGAACGACAAAAAGAGTTGGAAGACAAGGCCGTGGCCTACCTCAACTCTGATTCCAACGCCCGTGGCTTCCTGTACGCTGGCGGTTCGCACACGCTCGAGAAATTTCTCAACCAGGTGGCCCGTGACGTCACCGACCCACAGCGCAACGTCAGCGTGGCTGACCGCCTGCGGGCGAAAGTGATGGTTGATGGCAGCCCGAAAGCGAAGCAGGAAGCCCGCAGCCGCAGCGACCTGCGCATCGGGGCACTGGGTTCCGGCTCCGACTATACCCCTTTCATTCAACATCTGGGCATCGCGTCGATGAATATCGGCTTCGGGGGCGAGGATGGAGGAGGGGAGTACCATTCGATTTACGACTCCTTCGACCACTACACCCGCTTTAAGGACACCGACTTTTCTTACGGCGTGGCCCTGGCCGAAGTAATGGGCCGCTGCGTCATGCGCCTGGCCGACGCCACGGTGCTTCCCTTCGAGTTTCAAAACTTTGCCAACACCGTGCAACAGTATGCCGACGAAATCAAAAAGAACGTGGAAACCGCGCGCACCCAAGCCGAAGAACACAACAAACTAGTGGCCGAGAATCGCTTTCAACTCGCCGCCGATCCCAAAGAACCCTTTACGCAGCCAGAGGCCAAGCCGAGCGTACCCTACCTGAACTTCGCCCCGCTGGACAATGCCCTGGCGACTTTGGAGAAGAGTGCCAGCGACTACGCCCAGGCGAGCGGTAAAGCGAGCAGAATTTCGGCAGGCAACTTGAAAAAATTGAACGAAATCCTCTACAAATCGGAGCGGTACCTCACGCATCCCGAGGGGCTGCCGCGCCGCGACTGGTTTCGCCATCAGATTTACGCCCCCGGCTTTTATACGGGCTACGGCGTGAAGACGCTGCCCATGATTCGCGAGGCCATCGAGCAGAGCAACTGGACCGAAGCCGAGGCGGGTATCCGGCGCGTAAGTGAAACGCTCACCAACTTTGCCGCGCAAGTGGATAAGGCGACGGGTCTGATGAAGTAGAAATTGCCTACCCTGTCCGCTTGTTTTTTGGTATCTTTGCGGGTGTCGAGATTCGAAGTCTTGCTGAATTCCCACACAAATCAAAAAAGAGAATTTATGAAAACATTGAAAGTTTCAATTTCGGATATAGAGTATAACAAATTCGGAATAAAAAAGGACGAACTGTCATTTACTGATTTCATTGATATGGTAAGCAGGGAATTAACCCGGCAAAATCTTGAAAAATGCGTTGAACTGGCTGAAAAGCACGGTTTGTCGAAGATGACAATGGATGAGATAACGGAGGAAGTTAAAGCTGTCAGGCGCGATGCAAAAAGTCGTCATTGACACGAATGTCGTCGTCTCGTCGCTTATTCAGCGGAGTTACCCTTATCGCATAATCAATGAACTTTTTATTGAAGACAAGTTCCAGCTATGCGTATCTGCCGACTTGATGTCAGAGTACTATGACGTGCTCTCTCGAGCGAAATTTGCCCGGTTTAACGATTTCTTCATCCGAGCCGAGACATTGTTGGTTGACATAGAAACCAGAGCAACTAAATTCTACCCCACCATGACCTTGGACATAATCTCAGATGAGGAAGACAACAGGATTCTGGAACTTGCCGATGAATGTAAGGCGAATTTCATCGTTACTGGAAATACAACAGATTTCACCTTTTCATTTTATAAGCAAACGAGAATTGTGACACCGAAAGAGTATTGGGAGTATTATCGGCCTAGCTGATTGGATATTGTTATAGGCGAAGTGCTGAATAAGAAGATCAGTTCACGCTTACTTTCAAGTGTTTTAAACGCACAAGCCCTCAATGGGCGGGCATCCGGCGCGTAAGTGAAACGCTCACCAACTTTGCCGCGCAGGTGGACAAGGCGACGGATTTGTACAAATAAAATTAAAAGGAAAAAAACCGCTCCGGTATGTCGCCGGAGCGGGTTTTTTTTGCGTAGAGTAAAATTTTCGATCTGCCTGTACTCATTTAAATTTGTATTATTTTTATTTTAATTAAAAATAAAAAGCAACCATAGCGGTTAATTGGTCGTAGATGCCAAACAGAACCCTCCCCTCCCCGTTAACCGCTTTTGCCCTTCAGCAAACACGTTGTACAAAATTTATTTACTATTCAGATTCTAAGAAATCCCAGAATCGACCTGACAAAATAGCTTGCGCAAAGCTCTCTTTAAGTGTCGATTATACCTCTTTCCGTATCTGATATTATCATTTTGTTAACATTTTTTTGAAAATACCCGAAGATAGTCTTATTTTTGCATTTTAACTTTTCCTAGAAAATGTTTCATTAAACAGTTTATCTTTTTTCAATAACCTAATCCAATCAATCATCTAGAACAATTATGAGAAAAAGCTACCTAAGCTGGATCAGGAATGCAGGCATTCTTGCCATTCTAGCCATTTTGAACCTCACGGCATTTGCCCAGGACCGCCGGGTCACGGGTTCTGTGAAAGACGGTACAGGCCTGGGAATTCCCGGCGTGAACATCGTAGTGAAAGGTACCCTGACGGGTACCACCACCGATTCTGATGGGGCCTACGCCATCGGCGTCAACTCTCCGAACAGCGTTTTGTCCTACTCCGCTATTGGCTTTAAGGCCCTTGACGTGACGGTTGGCACCAAAAGCGTCATCGACGTGACGATGGAAGACGACGTAAGCCAACTGAGCGAGGTGATCGTGACGGGCTACACTACCGATAACCGCCGCGAAACGGCCGGTGCCGTAGCCACCGTGAAAGCCAAAGACCTGACCCAGGTACCTTCGGGTAACGTGGAGCAGCAGTTGGCTGGACGAGTTGCTGGGGTGACAGTAGTAACTAACGGTCAGCCAGGTACTTCTAGCCAGATCCGTGTACGCGGGTTTGGTGCCTTCGGCGGCAACGAGCCGCTTTACGTGGTGGACGGGGTTCCCGTGGGCAACACCAACTTCCTGAATCCCGACGACATCGAGTCCACGACGGTACTTAAAGACGCCGCCGCTGCTTCCATTTACGGAGCGCGGGCCGCTAACGGAGTAATCGTTTACACTACGAAGAAAGGCAACAAAGGAGCCAAGAAATTGAGCATTACTTATGATGGCCTTTTCGGCGCGACCGACCCAGGCACCCCTTTCAAATCGCTTTCGCCCCAGGACTACGCTGAGTGGACCTTCCGCGCGGCTCGGAACGACGCTTTGCAGAACAAGACCGAACCTAAGTACGAGCATCCGCAGTTCGGACCGGGTCCCGACCCTGTGATACCTGACTATATCAATGTAGGCGGTAAGCCTGCTGTCGTGGGAACTGTAAATCTGGACGCTGAAAGAGAAAAGTATAACATCGACCCGAAAGCGGGAGGCATTTATCAGGTAGTTCGCGCCAACAAGGCTGGTACCAACTGGTACGATGCGATCACACGTGTCGCTCCGCTGATGCGTCATTCACTGGGCTTTTCCGGCGGTGGCGAGAACAGCCGTTTTTACCTGGGCTTTGGTGCTCAAAATCAGGCGGGTATTCTTATCAACAACAATTTCAAGCGTTATTCCTTCCGGGTCAATTCGGAGTTTAATGTTCTGAAAAACCTGCGCATCGGTGAGAATCTGCAATTCACCTACCGCCAAGTACTTGGCCAGGGTGGTGGCAACGGGGGTATAGGTATTGCCGACGACGAGAATGACATCAACTTGGCTTATCGGATGCCCACTATTATTCCCATTTACGATGAATTCGGGGGCTACGCCGGAACGGCGGCCAAAGGCTTCAACAATCCCCGCAATCCGGTGGCCAACCGCCAGGGTGCTTCTAATAACCGGGGTTTCGAGGGTCAGGGTTTTGGTAATGTGTACGTCGAATTCGATCCCATCAACGGCTTGACGCTGCGCAGCACGCTGGGTGGACAATACAGCAACAACTACGGTTGGAACTACGGCCGCTTGCAGTACGAGAATTCGGAAAACAACTCGGCGTTTAGCTACGGCGAAGGCGGTGGGTTTAACCTTGCCTGGGTGCTGACCAACACGGCCAATTACAAAAAGCGCTTTGGCAAGCATAATGTCGATCTGCTCGTCGGTCAGGAGGCCCTCAACACGGGTTCAGGACGTTTTATCAATGGTAACGGCCAAAGTCCTTTCTCAATTGACCCAAACTATGTGAACCTGAACACGGTGAATGCCAACGGTCGTGTCGTAGGCAGCGGCTATTACAAAGGAGTGAATTTCTACTCACTCTTCGGTCGGGCCAACTACATCTTCAACGACAAATACATCATAACGGGCGTAGTGCGTCGAGATGGTTCTTCGCGTTTCGGTGCCAACAGCCGCTACGGAGTATTCCCGGCTATTTCGGCGGCCTGGCGTCTGTCGTCGGAGAATTTCATGAAGTCGATCCCCTGGATCACCGACATGAAAATTCGCGGTGGCTACGGTCTGATGGGTAACTCCAACAACGTAGATCCCAACAACCAGTTCAGCCTTTTCGGGGCTAGTATCGGCGCGTCCTCTTATGACATTAACGG
>NZ_JBGSXF010000185.1:0-6230 GCF_041751555.1 Persicitalea sp.
CCCATGCGAGAAAGGTCGACGTTACCGGATTTGTGCTTCAAGGTCACTGCCCAGGTATCCTGACATAAACCCGACCAAATATAGAAGGGATCGTCAGCGGGTTTGTCGTGGTTGCTTTTTTTGAGCGAATCTTTGCCCGGACCGTAAAGCGTCATCACCAAATCGGGGTTGGCAATGTGCGCCTGGGTGACAGGTGTGGCGGCGGGCGTTTCTTTAAAGTCTTCGCGAAAAAAAATGTCTGGGCGGTCTTGGGCAGCGGTAACAAGGGGAAGCACCAGCAAGGCGAGAAAGAAGTGTTTCATGAGTGATTTTCTGTAAAAAAATTGTGTAATCCAATGATACCTAATTGAAAGATATTTCCAAAATGATAGTTACCTTATCCCTCTATCAACTCGCCCAAGATCTTTTGCGCCGCGATGGAAATTACCGTCCCCGGCCCAAAGATTCCCCTCACCCCAGCATCCTGTAAAAACTGGTAATCCTGCGCCGGGATAACGCCTCCGGCGATGACCATAATATCACCACGGCCCAGTTTGCGCAGCTCGGCAATTAGTTGCGGCACCAGCGTTTTGTGGCCGGCAGCCAGACTCGAGGCGCCCACGACGTGCACGTCGTTCTCAGTGGCCTGACGGGCTACCTCCTCGGGCGTCTGGAAAAGCGGGCCGATGTCCACGTCGAAACCCAAGTCGGCAAAACTCGTGGCGATGACTTTAGCACCGCGGTCGTGGCCGTCCTGGCCCATTTTGGCAACCAGGATACGGGGCCGTCGCCCGTCGAGTGCGGCGAAGCGGTTGGCCATTTGCCGGGCCAGTTGGAAATTCTCGTCGTCGGATACTTCGGATTTATACACGCCTGATATGGATCTGATGGTAGCTTTGTAACGCCCGAAGACGACTTCCATCGCGTCAGAAATCTCGCCCAGCGTCGCCCGTTCGCGGGCGGCTGCTACGGCCAGCGCCAGAAGGTTGGTGCTCATGTCGGTACCGCCTTCCTCGCGGCAGGCGGCGGTCAGGGCTTTGAGGGTACTTTTTACTTTTTCAGGATTGCGGGTACTTTTAATTTCGCGCAAGCGAATAATCTGGGATTCGCGAACCGCCTGATTGTCGATGTCAAGTACGTCGATTTCTTCCTCTTCGTCGGTTCGATAGCGGTTCACGCCCACGATGATGTTCTTGCCGGAGTCGATGCGGGCCTGCTTTCGGGCGGCGGCTTCCTCGATGCGCATTTTCGGTAATCCCGTTTCAATGGCCTTCGCCATGCCCCCCAGGTTCTCGACTTCCTCGATCAACGCCCATGCTTTTTCGATCAATTCCTTAGTCAGGTACTCGACGTAGTATGAGCCGCCCCAGGGGTCCACGGCGCTACAAATATCGGTTTCGTGTTGCAGGAAAAGCTGGGTGTTGCGGGCGATGCGGGCCGAAAAATCGGTGGGCAGTGCCATCGCCTCGTCCAGCGAGTTGGTGTGCAGCGACTGCGTGTGGCCCAGCACCGCTGCCGTCGCTTCCACCACCGTGCGGGCAATGTTGTTGAACGGATCTTGCTCGGTGAGGCTGTATCCGCTGGTTTGGCAGTGGGTCCGCAGCGCCATCGACTTGGCGTCGGTGGCCCCGAGT
Organism: Persicitalea sp.; assembly: GCF_041751555.1. Lineage (NCBI taxonomy): Bacteria > Pseudomonadati > Bacteroidota > Cytophagia > Cytophagales > Spirosomataceae > Persicitalea > Persicitalea sp. The sequence continues at coordinate 1,614 of NZ_JBGSXF010000185.1, forward strand.
TCTTTTACGATTTTTGCCCAAAGTACCCTTCCGGCCCGCATCTTGGCGATTTCCATAAAATGATTCATACCAATGCCCCAAAAAAACGACAGCCGGGGCGCGAATCCGTCGATGTCGAGCCCTGCGCCCAGTCCGGTGCGCAAGTACTCCCAGCCGTCGGCCAGGGTGTAGGCGAGTTCGAGATGCGCCGGAGCGCCCGCCTCGTGCATGTGGTAGCCGCTGATGCTGATGGAGTTGAACTTGGGCATGTGTTGCGCGGTATAGGCAAAAATGTCGCCGATAATCCGCATCGAGGGCAGCGGCGGGTAGATGTAGGTGTTCCGCACCATAAACTCTTTCAGGATATCGTTCTGGATCGTTCCCGACAAATTGCCGAGCGCGACGCCCTGCTCCTCGGCGGCCACGACGTAGAACGCCATTACCGGAATCACCGCGCCGTTCATCGTCATCGACACCGACATCTCATCCAGCGGAATCTGGTCGAAAAGTACCTTCATGTCTTCCACCGAGTCGATGGCGACACCCGCCTTGCCCACGTCGCCGACTACGCGCGGGTGGTCGGAGTCGTAGCCCCGGTGCGTCGCCAGGTCGAAGGCGACAGACAAACCCTTTTGCCCGCCAGCGAGATTGCGGCGGTAAAAGGCGTTGGATTCCTCGGCGGTCGAGAAGCCCGCGTACTGCCGAATAGTCCAGGGGCGCTGGGTGTACATACTTGCGTAGGGGCCGCGTAAGTAAGGCGGGATGCCTGACGCATAACCAATTTGCGGTGCGTCGACTATGTCTTCCGGCCCGTAGCGAGCTTGGAGTTTGATGCCTTCGGAGGTTGGAGAAGGCTTACTCATCTCCTTAGAATCCGGTTCGGCCTCGCTGGCAATGGTTTTTATTTTGGCAAAATCAGGTTTCATGTCAATGGGTTATCGGGGCGATTTCTTCCAGCGATCTTTTTTTCAGAAGGGCGAATTCCCAATTTGGAGAAATATTTTCTGATTCGGAGCGTCCATCGAAAATTGGCTGCTCTGCTTTTTCGCGGTATTTATTCACGCCCACCATTACCTTTCCATTTTGGTACGCTGTCATTCTTGCGTTCCAGGAATGTTCCAGGCTATTTTGGATGATGCTTTCTTCAAAAGCTTTGGCTAAGCCGCCCTCCTGTTCTATTTGTAAGAACAAGTCCCAAACGGCTTCGGCCAGTTTTAGCGTCAGCATCTCGATATAGTAAGAACCCGCCGCCGGATCAGTTACTTTGTCGAGGTAGCTTTCGTTTTTCAACACTAAGGAAATATTTCGCGCCACCCGCTCGGAAAATTCGCTTTCAGCCTCCGCAAATTCGGCATCGTAGGGTAAAGTACTCAGCGCGTCGCAGCCGCCCATGGCCGCGCTCATGGCCTCGGCGGTGTGGCGCACAATGTTGGTGTGCGGCGAGTACGCCGACTGGTACAGCCGCGAACTTTGCGCCTGGATAAAAGGCTGGCATAACTCGTCGGGCAGATCGTAGGCCCGGGTGATTTTTTGGTACAAATACCGTAACGCTCGCAGCTTGGCGATTTCGGTTAGATACTCGGTACCGACCGAAACGGAAAACACAAAGCGATTGGCCGCCAACAATGGCGAAACCTCGCGCTCGGTCAGTTCATCCATGCAAGTCACGAATGACGCCAATGTGTAAGCTAGTTCCTGCACTGTATCGGCCCCGGCTTCATGGAAAATGTGGCTCTCTATCTTATAGGAGTGAAACTCCCGCATGGCCTTGGTTAGCGCCAGGCCCTCAGCGATGGCGTCGAAGGCGGCGTGGTAGTTTTGACCGCTGCGCATCCAGGTGGCGAGTGGGTCGTGAACCAAACCGCCTTTGAGGTAGTAGCTCGATCCTTGCGTGAGTACTTTGATGATTTCGGGGGCAGATTCCGGCGTGTCCAGAAAAACGGGCGTGTCGGTCAGGCGGATTGTGTGCAGGGTTTTTGACAAATCCAGATGGGCCAGCGAAGCTTCGCCACAATCTACCCACACGGCATCGGCTCCTCGTTCGAGTTGCCGCCGGATACTTTGGTTGGCGTCGGTGGGCGTACCAAGCGACACAAAGGGAACCGTGAGCCAGCCGGGTGTCTTCTTCTGGCTCGCCTGGATTTGCCGATAGTCGGGGTGCTCTACCAAATCTTCCGCAACGTAGTAGGGGTCCACAGCTACGGAGTTTGTTACCTGCCGCAGCACGTCTTCGTAGGAGCGGTCTTTCAGTTCTTTTTCCAGTTGACCACGCCAAGTCGGCTTGTCGGTTTTGGGAAAATCAGCAAAAAGTGAAGGCTCCATACAAAAAATTTTTAATAAAAAACAGGACATTTTTTCCCGGACAAACAAAGCTACGAATTTGATATTACATTTTTTTTATCGCTGGATAGGCCAATTTTCGCCTGTCCTTTTGGGTCGTTGTACTTTTCCGTTAGTTTTACCGAGCGGCTTGATTTAGGAAAATTTTGATGGTAATTTCAGGAGCAATTTTCGGGGTCGGCCCGCACATTTTGCTACCTTTGCCTCCCCCGAAAATCAACGATGACACCAACCGAACTTAACTTCACCTTGGAAAAAGTGCCCCCTCCGCGCGAAGTGGACATTGTATGGGAGAAGTGCCTTCGGATCATCCGGGAGAGCATTCCTACGCAAAGTTTCCAGACGTGGTTCGAGCCGATTCGTCCTTCCAAGCTGAACGGCAAGGTGTTGACGATCCAGGTGCCCAGCCAGTTTTTCTACGAGTGGTTGGAAGACAACTACGTACATTTGCTGCGCGAAGCACTCGACTTCTCGCTCGGGCGCGAAGGGATGCTTGAGTACTCGATCATCGTGGATACAGGCACCGAGCGACACCAACCGTTGACGGTGAGCATGCCAACGGTCAAAACGCCGCAAAATTCCCGCCCCGACAATTTTCAGAACGATCCGCGCAACGCCGCGCCTCCCAAGGACCAGGATTCGCTGCAACTCGATACCTACCTCAACCAAGGCTACTCGTTCGACAACTTCATAGAGGGCGACTGCAACCGTCTGGCCCGCTCGGCGGGTTTTGCCGTGGCGCAGCGGCCTGGCCTGACTTCGTTCAACCCGCTGATGGTCTATGGTAGTGTAGGCCTCGGTAAGACACACCTGGTGCAAGCGATCGGCAACTACATCCGCAACCACTTCGACGACAAGGTGGTGATGTACGTGTCGTCCGAAAAGTTCACCAACCAATTCATTAACTCCATTCGAAACAACATGTTGCAGCAGTTCAATGACTTCTACATGAAGGTGGATGTGCTGGTGATCGATGATGTGCAGTTTCTGTCGGGCAAGGAAAAAACGCAGGATACGTTTTTTCACATCTTCAACCACCTGCACCAGCTCGGCAAGCAGATTATCATGACCAGTGACCGTCCTCCCCGTGAGTTGCAGGGCTTGCAGGATCGTCTTTTGTCGCGCTTCAAGTGGGGCCTCACCGCCGATCTTCAGACTCCTGACTTTGAAACCCGGATTGCTATCATTCAGAAAAAACTACAGGCGGAGGGTATCTTCATTGAGAATGATGTAATCGAGTATGTGGCTCACAGTGTCAATTCCAATGTGCGCGAACTGGAAGGGGTGATCATTTCCCTCATGGCGCAGGCGTCGCTTACGCGCCGCGAGATCGACGTAGAGCTAGCCAAAAATACGCTCAGGAACATTGTCCTCAACGAAGAAAAGGAAGTGACCATCGACACCATTCAGGAAGTGGTAGCGGATCATTTTGAAATTACCGTGGCCGATATGAAAAGTAAAAGCCGCAAGAAAGAAAGCGTCTATCCGCGCCAGCTTGCCATGTTCCTGGCCAAGGAATATACCGACCTACCCCTCAAATCCATCGGGTACCACTTTGGCGGACGCGACCACAGCACCGTGATCCACTCTATTCAGAGCATCAACGAACTCATGGGCTCTAACCCGGATGTGGACGAGACCGTGCAAAAACTCCGCAGCTACTTCAAATAAGTGAATGAGCCGATTCTGCTGAGACGCCACCAAATCGACGATCAAGCCTGGAACGCGCTGATTGACGAAGCCCGGCATTCGGTCGTTTACGCTTACACCTGGTACCTCGATTGCGTTTCGCCCGATTGGCAAGCGTTGGTATTGGTGAATAGTGTGCTTTCTGTGGGTCAACGTACCTCTTCTTCTGATTATGTAATGGTGATGCCGCTGCCCGTTCGCAGGAAATGGGGAATGGGCGTTGTGCAACAGCCGCTGTTCTGTCAGTATCTGGGCATATTTTCAAAAGAGGAAGTTTCAGAGGATGAATTGGCCCGTTTTCTCGAAAGTCTGGACCATCATTTCTCTTATATTTCGGTATATGATTTTCATCCCGCACACACCTACCTTCTTCGTAAGCTATTACCCGCTTATGCAGATTTTGAGTCGCAGAAAAAAGCAACCCATTGGCTAAATTTGGAAAGATCCCACGCCGATCTGGCCGGTGAGTATACGGCCGACCGGAGGAAAAACCTAAAGAAATCCAGAAAACACCAATGGGAATGGATTGAATCACAGGATATCGAGCCACTGATTGTACTCTTCCAGAAAAACCACGCTGCCCAGATTCAGGGCGTGCAGGAAAGTGCT
>NZ_JBGSXF010000186.1:0-5003 GCF_041751555.1 Persicitalea sp.
CCATAGGTGATGTGCGGAATGGGATTCCCTTTCAAGATGCGGTCTTTGTCGTCGATGACCTTGTCACCATTCTGGTCGCGGTAGAGGAAGTCACCCGGCCCAGGCGTAGAGGGTTTGAACACGTAGCCCTGTCCGACCAAAGCATCCACCTCACCTTGATCCTGGACGATGCGGTCCACCTCCCGAACCCAGTAGGCACCGATGGGCTGCCCTTCCGTCCAGGCTTGGGCTGTGCCACGCGGTTCGATGAAATCGCCTTTGTATTCCAGAATCCGATTTTTATTGTAGGCAAAATTGAAACCTGCCGTTACGCCTAATTTTCGGATAGACTTAGTGTAACGGACTTCTGCCTCAAAGCCGGAGTTCAAAACTTTGGCGGAATTAAACCGGGGCGCACCGATACCGCCGTTAATATTCGGAATGGGCAGGTTGGCCAGGATGTTACTGGTGGTTTTATGGTAATAGTTGAGGTCGAGCGTTAAGCTTCTGAAAAGCCGAATGTCGGCCCCAACGTTAAGAACATTGGTGGTTTCCCAAGTGATGTTCGGATTACCGAAGTTACGGTAGGCCAATCCCTGTACCACCGACTCGTTCAGGGTATAGTTGGCGGCCTGGTAGAAATTCTGCCATTCGTAGTTGCCGATGCCATTATTGCCCAGTTGACCATAAGAGGCGCGGAGTTTGAACATAGTGACTGTGTTGCGCAAAGGCGTCCAGAAATCCTCTTCTGAAATCTGCCAGCCGGCGGAAACCGACGGGAAAAAGCCCCAACGGGCATCTGGGGCGAAGCGCGACGAGCCGTCATAACGTATATTGGCTTCCAGAAGGTATTTGCTTTCAAAAGCGTAGTTGACCCTACCGAAGTAAGACCGAATGGCATAATCCGAAGCACTGCCGCTGGCCTGGGGCTCGCTGGAAGCGGCATTCAGCACGGGCGTGTCGTAGCTCAGCAAATCCCTTCTTGAAGCTTCAAAATTGCTCTGGTAGTAGTATTCCTGGTTGTACCCTGCCAAAAACTTAAGGTAGTGTTTGCCCAAGGTAAGGTCGTAATTCCCAAATACGTCAATGATTTGCCGCTGGTACTTGGCGTAGGAATTCGATAGCGAAAGACGATTATTGTTATTGGGAAGCGCGATGATGTTTCTCTGGAAATCCCAGCGATCAAAGGGTTCGACGCCACCCCATTCGGTGTCCTGAACGAGATTCATAAAGTAGCTTGCTGTAACGGACAGCCCTTTCAAGGGTGAAACGGTGGCGAATAATTTGCCCTGAACCACGTTGGAATTGTTTTCACCTCTACGCTCCTCGGCCCGCATCAGCGGATTGTTGGCTCCGGTTTCGCCCGAAGGTGTTTGGGCTGCCCCGTAACGTCCATCCGGGTGCTTGGGTAGAACGCCGGGACTGGTAGTTCGCCAGTTATTGAATATGTTGCCGATTTCTGCGGGATCCGATTTTGTATTAATGAAAGTAAGATTGTTTCCCAGTGTAAGCCACTTATTGACTTTATATGAGAGGTTGTTACGGAAGTTGAACCGGCGGAATGACGTATTGGGGATCAGGCCGTCGTCTTTAAAGAAATCTACGGAAGAATAAAAGTTGACTTTCTCGTTGCCACCCCGCGCCGAGAAGTTGTGGTTCATCACAGTATTCTTTTTGATAATGGCTTTCGACCAGTCGGTATTGGGATAGCCGATGGGGTCGGTCTGTGACTTTTCCCGCCACTCATCGATCTGTGCCTGCGTGAACTGCGGCTTAAAACCCGAATTTTCCACCACCGTGTTGATCAGGGCCATGTGATCGGCGGTATTGCTGATCACGTCGTGCATGATCGTCGGGCTACGGCTGCCTACGAAATTGTTATAGGTGAAACTTACCTTGCCGTCGGCATTCATGCCCGATTTGGTTTTGATTAATATCACACCGTTGGAGGCTCTGGACCCATAAATGGACGCTGATGCAGCGTCTTTTAAAATAGACACTGAGGCCACATCATTGGGGCTTACCGAATTGATGTCGGCGATCATGCCGTCGATGATGACAAGCGGTGCCTGACTTGCGTTGAGCGAACCCACCCCCCTGATGCTAATGCTGGCGTTGTTGTTCTGCTTGGGAATACCGCTGGTTTGCTGAATACGGACCCCCGCCGCCAAACCAACCAGCAGACCAGAAACGTTAGTAGTGGAGCGGGAAGCAAGTCCCTGATCTTCAAAATTGACCGAGGAGACGGCTCCCGTCAGGTTGGCCTTTTTCTGAGTACCATACCCTACCACTACCACTTCTTCCAACGCTTTGGAGTCAACGGCGAGCGCAATATTGATTTGCGAACGGTTTCCGGCTTCGACTTCCTGAGTGAGGTAGCCCACATAACTGAACACAAGTATTGCCGGACGACCTTCGGGTACACTGACCGTAAATGCCCCATTCTGATCGGTAGTGGTGCCGCGTTGAGTGCCTTTCACGAGGACGCTCACGCCGGGTAATTCTGAGCCGTTTTCGTCCGTGACACTGCCGGTTACTGTCCGATCGGCAGGTGCCTGTATAGAAATGTGAGAGAAAAGGGAATTTTCCTGAGGGACCGATTTCGATGCGACAGCGTTCCGCAGCACAATCCGGTTGCTCACCAGCATAAAATGGATTTTCAATGGCTCGAGCACACGCGTCAACACGCTGGCCAGCGCCTCGTTCTCGGCCCGCACCGTCACGGCCTCGTCGAGTGGCAGACTGCGTGAATTGTACGAAAACTTCACTTGTCCCGATTTTTCCAATTCCCGCAATGCTTTGCTCAAAGCGGTGTTCCGGACATCGAGAGACACCTTGCGGTCCAGAATGCCTTGTCCGTTGACAGTGGTCGCCAAAGCAATTCCTGTAAAGAGAGCCGCCAGGGCAAGTTGTAGGATTGAGGCTTTCAAGACATGATAGAGTAATCGTTGGGATGTAGAAGAATTCTTCATACTTTTGGTTGGTTTGGTTAAATCTTATTGTAAATGGGTTTTGGCAAAATCACTCTTCCCTTTTCTCGCCAGAGAACGGGTTTTACAGAACCCGCCGGGAAGTCTTCTTAGCGTCGGCGATGTTTCAGCATCCCGACGCTTTTTTACTTTATCTAATTGCAACCTTCCGCCGTCACGGTGATTACGTTGCCCTCAATCTGATAACTGGCGTTTGGCCCCAGGCTCGTGCAGATGATTTTTAATTTTTGGGCCAAAGGCTCATCATTGAGCGAGGTGGTCAGATAGCAGTTTCTTAGTTTTTCTATGGGAAAGTCAATTTCGACCAAGTAAGCTTGCTCAATGGTGCGGAATATCTGGGCAACGGGGACGTCGGAGAATTCAAAGCTGAGCCGCTCAATATTGCTTAACTTCTGGGAGATCTGGTTTTCCTGGGTCAGGTCGTCTATTTTTTCAAAGGCCAAGCTCTCGCGATTTATTCGGATCCCCTGGTTGGGCAACAGCAGAACATCTCCTTCGTGCGAAGTTCCCGCCGCGCTATTAGATGACACATTCACCTTTCCCGTCCTGACCACTACCTCAATGTCGGGCTGATCGGCGTATGCCTTCACACGGAAGCTGGTATCCACTACTTTGGTTACCACTTCGTTTGCGTACACTAAGAATGGTTGATCGGGGTTCTTGCTTATTTCAAAAAAACCCTCACCCGAGAGAAACACCCGACGCTCGTCATCCACGAAATTTGCGGGATAACTTAGTTTACTATCAGGTTGCAGCAGCACCGAACTGCCGTCGGAAAGTGAGATAAGCACCGGGCGGTCGGTTTCATTGGTGCGTTCGAGCATCGGGCTGGCCACCTCCTCGACCAAGTCCGAGTAAGAGATGCCGGGAGTCCTGGATGTTTTATTATAAAGATACCAGGCCAGTGAAAGGCCACCACCTAGCAGCAGCAAAGCCGCTACGCTGCGCCACCACCGCCAAAGCGGGACGACAGCCGCCTCCTCGGCTTGCCAAATTTTCTGCCAGGTATCCTGTAAGGCCGCCGACGTTACTTCCGTGGATGGTTGCGTGTCCGGAACCTGCATGGCAAGCCACCAGTTGCGGGCTTCTTCCACAAGTGCGGCTCGCTGCGGATTCTCGACTGCCCACACTTCCCAACGGTCGGGGTCGTAGCCAGTCAGCACCCACGCTTTGAATGAGTCGTCGGCCAGGAAATCTTCGATTGAACGGTACTGGTTTCGCTGTTGCATTTGAAAAGCAGGTTTCAAAGGCAGAGAGGACAGCTCATCGTCGCGATACTCAGTTTGTGCAGTTTTTTTTTGAAAAAATTAAAATACCATCAAAAATAACAAACTAAGAAGAGGAGTATTGCCTTTCCAATCGCGGCGTAATTGACGAAGGGAGCGATGCAACAGGTTGGAGACAGACTGCTTATTGATGTCTAAGATCTCGGCGATCTCATCCACTAAAAGCCCTTGGTGATAGCGGAGGTAGAGGGCTTCACGCTGCCGAGGGTTCAGCGAATTAAGCATTTGGTTGAGTTGTCGGACTTTCAGCAATGTTTCCTCGTTGGCAATTAGTTGATCCTCCACGGTGAAATTGAGCGAGAACTCAGTATTTTCCACTATATCGTCAATATGTGAGGACCTTCGGAAGGTCTGGTCACGTTCGTGCATCCTTACGATCCGCTTACGGACGCAGGAAATCAAATAAGCTTTCGCCACAACTGACGGATTGAGTGACTTACGATATAACCACAAATCTACAAATACGTCCTGCACACAGTCCTTCACCTTCTCATGATGACCCAGCAATGATTTCCCATAGCCAACTAGTAAGGTGTGGTAGCGCTCGAATAATGCTGAAAATGCTGACTCATCGCCTGTAATTACGTCTTGCCAGAGTTGGGCGTCGGTTTTGAGAGAGGTAATCAAAATTTGTCAAATTACTTTTCAATTAGACAAATTTAAGAAAAATAATGACTTTGGCAAGTAATGTGATGTTTGCCTATTTTAGTCAATGAACCATCCGGCCGCGCAAATTGATTTACCGTCG
>NZ_JBGSXF010000187.1:0-6899 GCF_041751555.1 Persicitalea sp.
GGTCGTTGTTGAGCGAGCTACTTCGTCAACCTTTCCTACTTTCCTCCCTTCCTTCCTCCTTTTTAACTACTAAAAGATAAGCCTGCTCGTCGCCGAGCGCGAAGGGTTCGCCGTCGAGGCTGCCGAAGGTTTCGGTGACGGTCAATCCGGTTTCCTTCATTATGGCAGATAGTTCGGCCAGCGTGAAGACGTGCTGTTCGATGGTGCGGGTGACTCGTTCGCTGCCGCGTGCGTAGGTGAGTTCGGCGCGGATGACGCCCTGGACGACGTCGAATTCATTCTGGGCCAGGTACGTAATATCACCTCCCACGGGCATCCAGCTACGTTCCTGAAAGTTGGGGAACACGCTCTCTGCCAGCAGCTGTGTGTGCGCCACGAAATGGCCACCGAGCTGAATTTGATCCGCTATTTTTTGCAAAAAACGCTTCATTTCCTCGCGGGGAAAAAAGCTAAAACTGTTTCCCAGGCAGTAAGCGGCGGCGTAGGTAGTTTGGGGCAACTTCATCTCGCCAAATTCGCCTTGCAGCACTTCAACGGATAGGTTTTTCGCCTTGACAGCACTTTGCAACTCCTCGCAATACTCCGCTGAAATATCTATGGCAGTCAACTTGTATCCCCGTTCAGCCAACGGCAAAGCGTGACGACCGTAGCCCGCCATTACGTCCAGTACTTTGTCCTCCATTTTTAATTCCAGCACATCGACCAGGAAATCGACCTCCCAGTCGGTGTATTCTTCCGATTGGTTTTCTTTCCAGGCGGTTTGGGGCAAGCCCTCGAAAAAGGTGTGGTACCAGGCCATGTTTTGTGGTGATTAGTCGAAGAACGGGAGTTTTGCTTTGGAAAAATGTATTTATGTCTACAAGGAACGTATTTAGCCCTCTTTGACTGAACTCTTAGCAAAGCATAGTCAACATTTTTTTCAAAACTACGAAGTATTGAAACAACCCGCTACGTAAGGGGCGTTTACTGCCTTCGACGCACAGGCGTGCTACTCAGCGCCGCTGTCCCGCCCGATTGGTAAAAATCGCACATCGACTGCAGGACACATTCGCTGCACTTCGGATCATACCAAGTGCAGACCCGCTGTCCATGCCAGTAGAAGTGCTTATGAAAGTTAAAGAGTACCGTGGCGTCTGCGGGTAGATAGCTCAGCAGCAGTTCATGGGCTTTGTTAGCGCTCACCTTCGGCCCAATCATGCCCAGTCGCTGTGTAACGCGATGAACGTGCGTATCGACGGGCATCACAGGCTTCTTGAAATTGAAGAGTAGCAAAAGCGTTGCCGTCTTCGGCCCGACACCCGGTAAGTCGGTCAACCATTGCATGGCAGCTTCGGTGGAGAGATCGTGCAGAAAATCAATGTCGGCTTCTCCCCTCTCTGCAAACAAACGGGCGAGAACCAGTTGGATGTAAGGCGCCTTCACTTCCGGGTAGGTAGCGGTGCGAATGGCGTCGATGAGATCAGGTAGTGGGGCGTCACGCACGGACTCCCAGGTCGGAAATCGCTCTCTCATGGTGCGGTAGGCTGTCACCTCGTTGGCGTGGGTAGTGCGGTGCGACAGAATAGTACCGATCAGCTCGTGCATGGAGTCGGCACGGCCGTAAATTTCCTTGATGCCGTAGTGTTCGTTCAACCGCTCGTGAGCGAGCATGGTCTTAGCGGCCAGATCAGGAGAGGAAGTCATGCGGAGATCTTAAATTCAAAAAAAAATTCTTCTTACTACTTTCATGCGTGAAAACTACCCCCGCAACGACACCATCACCCCGCCCCCAATAATCAACGCCATGCCAACGAGCGTCAACGTCTCTGGAAATGGATCGCCAAGCCAAAGCCCGAGCAGGCCAGCGAACAGGATATTGACATATGCGACCGACGCCACGCGTCCGGCTTTATCGTAGCGGAAAGCGATTGTAAGCAGGTACTGCCCAACCATCGCTACAACGCCCAACGCCAGGAAACCCAACCAGTGCGTGATGGTAACGGGCATGACGAAGTGCCCGATCAAAAAGCCGTAGCCCTCGACATCCAGATACTCGCCCGCCAGCATGGACAAAATCGGCATCAAAATACCCGATAGCATGAACGAAAGAATGATGGCCCGCGTGTCATAAAAAGTACTCAACTGCCGAATAGATAAATACGCGATAGCGGTACACAGGGCATTGCTGAGGCCGATGGCGTGGTGGCCGAGCGGCGCGGTAAGATCAGGCCGGAAGACAAACAAGATGCCCGCAAAGCCGACGAAAATCGCCAGCCATTCGCGCTTGCTGAGCGTTTCACCCACAAAAACCCACGACAGCAAGGCCAGGAAAATCGGATAGCTGTACTGGTAGGTTGTGGCCGCGCCGAGGCCGAGCGTCTGCACGGCGTAAAAGAAAAGGTAAAGTGACAGCGTACCGATGACGCCTCGCCACACGAGCAGCAGGGGACGGCCGCCGGTTTGTTGTAGCGGGCGGTTGACCATGCTAATCAGCACGAAAACCACGCCCACGAGGTTACGAAAAAAGACCAGTTCGACGGTGTCGAAGTCGCGGCTGAGCCACTTGGCTATCGCGCCTACCGTGCCAAAACACATCACCGCCCCCAGCATATAGAAGATACCCTTGCGGGAAACGGGCGGCAGGGTGGCAGAGGTAGGGTTGGACAAGAGAACGTGGAAAGTTTCGCCCAAAGGTAGCGAGGTCTTTAAGCTTTTCCCTTACCTTTGTCGCAGTTTTTGGTGCCTGATGCTTTTTCAAGAAAGCTTTCAAGGCTGAAAAGGGAATCCCGTGCAAACCGGGAACTGTCCCCGCAACTGTAAGTCTTAATTTTAGCTGGTTCGATCCACTTGCCACTGCATTTTTCAAAATGCGGGAAGGCCCGGAACCCGCGAGACGAGTCAGGAGACCTGCCAAGGATGATCCGCTGTTCTGGTTTTCGGAGGAAAGGCTGGAGAAGCGTTGCGGTAGTGGAACTGCGGCAACTTAGTTGCGCCAAGTGCGCTGGTTTTCTTTTTTTTATGCTTTTGTACACCGCGAGACGGGCTGGAAGCCCGTACCACATCTTGTACCACATTTTATTGGCTTTGGCTATTAGCTTTAGTGCTTTTGCGCAGCAGGATAGCGTGGCGCTGGAACCCGTGGTGGTGGTGGGCTTTGCACCGGAACGATTCATGGCGGGGCTGAAAATCCAACGTGTGGATTCGGCGGCGCTGCGGCAGTTTCGGTTTCAGAATATCGGTGACCTATTGGCGTTCAACACGCCGCTGGCTTTTAAGAATTACGGGCCAGGGCGGCTAAGTACCGTTTCTTTCCGAGGAACGTCGGCCCAGCACACGGCGGTACTTTGGAACGGGTTGAATATCAATCAGCCCAATCTGGGTCAAACCGACTTTTCCACGCTTCCCGTGGCGGGCTTCGATCGCCTGTCGGTGCAGTACGGCTCCTCGGCCAGTGCAGTGGGGACCGATGCGGTGGGCGGGAGCCTTTTATTGGAAAGCGGCGGAGCTCAACCCGAGGGCGTCCGACTTTTGCTGGGACGGAGACAGGCGAGTTTTGGCAATCAGCAGACGCAAGCTGGGGCCAATTATGGCGCGAAATTCAATGACGCGCTCCACTTTTCCGGCAAGACGCTCTATTATGATGGGCAAATGAATAATAATTACCCTCACACTGAACGACGCGGCTACTATGTGGAGCCATCCACTGCCGAGCAGCGGGGATTTGTGCAGGATTTGGTTCTAACAGGAAAGAAGAGCCGTCAACTCTCGGCGCACCTGTGGCTGACCGACAACGGTAGCACGCTGACGCCCGAAAATCCCGATGCCCGCCAGCTTACCCGCACACAGTCGCGCCGCGCGATGATACAATACCAAACACCCACCTGGACATGGCGCACTGCTTTTACCCGCGACCTGATCGACTTCGGCGCGGGCGATTACTCGCAACTGGAACACACTGCCACCGACCGTTTTTTGACCCGTCTTGAAAAAGAAATAGCCTGGTCGCTGAGCGGAGGTGCGAAAGTAAACCTGCGCGTAGGCGGCGAGGTGGCGCACTACCGTACTCGCGTGGACGGCTACGCGGAACCCTTCATTACTGAAAATCGCGCCGATTTTTTTGCCTTGAGCCGCTGGCAGTTTGGGCCACGCTGGCTGGTATCGGCCAGTGTCCGGCAGGCCTTTGTGACTCGCTTCGACCCGCCGCTGACGCCCTCATTGGGGGCAGAGTACCGATTAATCAATCGCGATAAGTACCTCCTCACCGCTAAGGGCTCCGTTAGCCGTAGCTACCGCGTCCCGACGCTAAACGAGCGCTACTGGAAAACGCTGGGCAACCCGGCAATCCGTCCCGAGAGTGGTTTTAACAAGGAGTTAGGAGTAGAAGCGAAGTGGCTGCCGACCGACAATCAGCAAATCACGACTTCGCTCACAGCTTACCACAACCGCGTGGACGACTGGACCTATTGGAATCCTGACCGCAACTACCGCGTCGAGAATCTGCAACTCGTCGTGGCACGGGGCGTGGAAATGCAGGCGCAGTGGCGGGCGACGTTCCCGGTTTGGCAGACCGGAGCCACATTGGGCTACGCCCTCAATCGCTCCTCGCAGGAACGTGTGTACAACGCTTACGCGGTAGCTATTGTGGGCCAGCAACTAGTGTACGTTCCGGTGCAGCAAGGTACTTTGAGTGCCTACGCGCAACGGGGCATTTTTCGTTTTACGGCCCAAATGAGAGCGCAAACGCGGAGTTTTACTACTTTCGATAATTCAAATCATTTGCCAGGTTACGCGCTGGTCAACCTGCTGGCCGAGGCCACCGGACAGCGTGGTCGTTGGCAGGCCAACTTGCAGGCGCAGGCGAGCAACATTTTTGATGCTTTGTACCTGAATGTTGGCCGAAACGCCATGCCGGGCCGCAGTTTTTCGTTGAATCTTTTACTTACTTATAATTCTGAATCAAGATGAAAAAGCAGTTTTTGAAAGTGTTGGGCGTTGTGTTGTTGGTGGGAACGATGAACGCCTGCCGGGAAAAGGAACCCGAACCTGAGTACTATGAGCTAGGAGTAATGGTACTAAACGCGGGTAATTTTTTCGATAATAATGGCAGCGTTTCATTTTTTAAAAGGGAAAAAACTACCGCCGAAACCGATGTTTTTTCGGATAAAAATGGCCGCTCTTTTAGCGGAGGCGTGCAGGGCTACGCCGAAACGGGTGAACATTCACTCATTTTGGTGGACAACGACAAAGCCGGGCTAGACAAAGTCGAGATCGTCAACCTCGGAAAATGGACTTCGGAAGCCTCGCTGGGCGCACCCGACATTGAGAATCCCCGCGCCGTGATCGGAATCAGTCCTACCAAGGCCTATGTATCTTGCTACGGTGCTACCGGAGTTTTCCCGAACTACTTTGCCAATCCCGGCTACGTGGCCGTCATCGACCTTAGTACTTTGAAGGTTATCAAGAAAATCCCTGCTCAGAAGGGAGCCGCGAAAATGGTGAAGTTCGGCAACGATGTGTACTTAGGTAACGATAGCGGCGCGGCTGAACTACTGGTCATCGATACCGCAACCGATGCGGTGAAGCGTACGCTGAAAATCGGGGCCGGACCGGAACCAATTTCGCCCGATGCCAATGGTAAACTTTGGGTAAAAACGGGCTTTTCGGTCGTGCGGTTGAATCCACAGACGGATCAGGTAGAGGCCACTCTGAAAGTGGGAACCGATCCTCGCAAGTCGCCTTCTTCTTTCGCTGTTACGCCGGACGGTCGCGGGTTTTACTACATCTATTCTTTCTACGATACCGTGAGCGGGGTCAATAAAGGGGAAACTCATTATTTCAGCATTGACGATACTTCAATCCCCGGAAACAAGCCTATCATCAACCGCGCCTTCACCGGTTTAGGTGTCGATCCGCTGCAAGGACTAATTTACGGCGGCGTAACGCCCTCTTACAAGCAAGCGGGTTACGTAGCTCGCTACCGCCCCAATGGCGAAAAACTGGACTCAATCAAGGTAGGCATCGCGCCCTCCGGCTTTTTCTTTAAATAAAATTATGGCCGAAACCCTCGCCCTTCCCACCACTACCGACCGCGCTGAGTTGTACCGTGCAGTCTACCCGCAAATTGAAGCTCTCATAAGTACCGAAAGCGACCTCACCGCTAACCTCGCCAACGTGGCGGCGGCACTGAAAGAAGCGTTTGGCTATTTCTGGGTAGGGTTCTACGTAGTTAAGGAAGGCCAACTTGTCCTTGGCCCGTTTCAAGGACCGATCGCCTGCACCAGAATTCCCTTCCACAAGGGTGTCTGCGGGGCTTGCTATACGCAACGAAAAACGATCATCGTACCGGATGTAGAACAGTTTCCCGGCCACATTGCGTGTAGCTCGGCCTCGAAGTCCGAGATCGTCGTCCCCGTCCTTCGACTGAGCGGTACGGTGGCGATGGTTCTCGACGCAGACAGCGAGCAGCTAAACGATTTCGATGTAGCCGATCAGGCAGGATTGGAGCGACTTGTGCGACTAATCGCAAGGAAGTTGTGAGTTAGCAATTCAATCCACAAACCTTCTCCCATCACCACCAGATTTGGGGAAATCCGTTCGCTATACGTTGTTAAGTGTTTGGGTTATTAGGTAGAAATTGAAGGTTGGTACAATCTTTTTTGATTGCAAAAGCAGTAAATCAATTTTTTTTATTTCAACCCTAAGATTCCAAATATGAATTTCATAAAAGCAGGAACCGATGCTAACGGCAACGATATCGAACTTTTTTATCAAGACCTGGGAACTGGCAATCCCGTGGTGCTTATCCACGGCTGGCCGCTGAGCAGTGCCATGTGGGACTACCAACTAGCCGAACTTCCCAAGCATAACATGCGCGTCATTGCTTATGATCGCCGGGGTTTCGGGCAATCCTCCAAGCCTTT
>NZ_JBGSXF010000188.1:0-5769 GCF_041751555.1 Persicitalea sp.
TCGTCGCGCAGGATCATTTCCGGAGCGGTGGCAAAGTCCGTGCATTCGGCGTTCAGCACCCTGGCGCGGATGCCCAGCGGCTTGTGGCGATAACCGTAGGTCAGCAATACCCGATTGTCGGGCAAGCGAAGTGCGTGGAGCGGATGTCCTTGAAAGCCCATTTTTTTCCAGGGCGAGAATGTTTTCCCCCCATCAGTCGAGCGGGCAATGCAGGCCTGATCGTCGAGTCCCGCCGTGCGCAGAAAGGCGACCAAATCACCTTTTGGCGTTTCGTAAATGGAAGTTTCATTGAAGGATGCCTTCTCGTCGGCAGCTACCGGGCAACTGTATTGCCAGCTCTTGCCTTTATCCGCCGAAATCAGGAGATGGGTGGAAGTTTTTCTCGGTGTCAGCGAATCGTTGGCCGCCACGACCCAGAAAACCCGCCCGTCTTTTCCCTCGTGCATCGCCCCGCGGTTATAGGCAGCAGTAGGTTTACCAAAGGGATCCAGGTTCATTTCGGGGGCGATATGCGGCGGGTAGCTTGGTCCCTCCCAGGTACTTCCGCCATCGCTAGATCGTAGGAGATAGCCACCTAAAAACACGGAGCCACTTTGATTTTGGAAAATGGGCTTCCGAATATTCACCAGTCCATCGGGACGCAGGAATGCCCAGCCGTAACTGGCGCAGAGAATCGTCCCATCACTGAGCTGGAGCAAACAGGGATCTTGTGAACCGCCAAAGGCGTGAGCATAAACTAGCTTTGGTTCAGGTGTCCATATTTCACCATCTTGAGAGCGCACAGCCACCAAGTAGCTATTGGGATCGACATGGCTGCTACTTTTCTCACCCAGCAATTTCCGTTCAGGGGCCCTTCGAAAAGCCAGCAACAGTTCGCCATTGGGTAGTTTGACGATCGACGGAAAGGCAGCGTGAAAGCTGGAATCCCGATAAATAACCACATCTTTCACCTTCCTCAACTCAGGAAGCGTGTCCGAAAGGAAAGCAGATTTTGGAGCTATCCAGCTATGCGTCAAAAAAAGCAGCATACACTGAAAGAGAAATGAAAACATCGCGGGTAGTTTGAAGATGAAAGGCGTTACAAATGAATTTATAACCTACCAGATGTTTACGGGCATACTTTTTTACTAAACTACCCTTTCTGATTCGTTTCAGAAATATCTGCGTCAAGCTGTTTTATTCTCAAATCTCAATTAACATAAATGTCCATAATAGGTAGTTTTATCAAGAAAGCCGTCGATCTCGGCGAAGCCCTCACCCATTACGATTCGCCAGTCGAGGAGCAGGAAAAAGTACTTCGCGATTTACTGGAAACGGCCAAAGACACTGCTTTTGGCAAACATTACAACTTTGAGACCATTCTGGAAAGCGATACGCTTTTTAAAACCTTCGCAGAACGAGTACCCTCCCACGATTACGATAAAATTAATGACAACTGGTGGCACCGCACCCTGGCGGGCGAGGCTGACGTCACCTGGCCGGGCAGTCCTGACTACTTCGCGGTGAGTTCCGGCACCACCAGCACCAGCAAGCATATCCCTGTCACCGACGAAATGATTTCGGCCATTCGGCGTGCGGGAATCGGGCAAGTACTTGCGCTATCGGAGTACGACATGCCCCCCGACTTTTTCGAGAAGGAAATCTTAATGCTGGGTTCCAGTACCGACTTGAAAGAAGTGGAGGGCCACCTCGAAGGTGAGATCAGCGGTATCAGCGCCAGCAATATTCCATCGTGGTTTGAATTTTATTACAAACCGGGTAAAGAAATTTCGGGTATCGAGGATTGGGACGTTCGTGTGCAGCGCATCGCTGAGGAAGCCCCGAATTGGGATATCGGCAGCCTGTCGGGCATTCCGTCCTGGATCGAACTGATGCTCAAAAAGGTCATCGAATACCACGGATTGAACAACATCCATGAAATCTGGCCCAATCTGATGGTTTATACTTCGGGCGGGGTAGCAATCGATCCCTATATCGAAAGTCTCAACAAATTGATGGCGCATCCGCTGATTTACATCGACACCTATCTGGCATCCGAAGGCTTTCTGGCGTTTCAGTCCCGACCCGAAACCAAGGCGATGAAATTGGTACTGAACAATGGCATCTACTTCGAGTTCGTGCCGTTTCAGGATCGCTTCATGGCCGAGGACGGCACCGTGCGACCCGACGCCCCGGTACTCAATAGTATGGAGGTGACCGAAGGTGTGGATTATGTATTGCTGATTTCGACCGTCTCGGGTGCCTGGCGCTATATGATCGGCGATACCGTACAATTTACCGACGTGGAACGCGGCGAAATCATCATCAGTGGCCGCACGAAGTTTTACCTCAACGTAGTTGGCGAGCAACTTCCGGTAAACAAGATGTCGGACGCTGTCCAAAAGCTTAGCGAGCAAAAGGGGATTTCTATCAAAGAATTTACCGTAGCTGCCGTGCGCCGGGAAGATGGCGAGTACATCAACAGTTGGTATCTGGGTGCCGACGAAGCCGTCGCCCAGTCCGATGACGTTGCGCAACTCTTAGACGATGCCCTGCGCGAATCCAATAAGAACTACGACGTAGCCCGCAGTAAAGCCCTGAAAGGCGTGGAAGCCAAAGTCATTCCGACGGAAATGTTCACTAAATGGAACGAGCGCACCAAAAAGAAGGGCGGGCAAGTCAAGATGCCGAAGGTGATGAAGGAAGAAGATTTCCGGGAATTTGAGGCATTTGTGGAGGGGAGGTGAGAATTTGGACATTGGACGTTGGATTTTGGATTTTGGACTTCTTTTCTAGTTTGCTCTGTGGGGTCTAAAATCCAACTTAAGATGTCAACTATCCCAATTTCGCCTTATACTCCTCGACCAACAACACCGTTTCTTCCGGCGACACATATAGTCGCCGGATTTTATCTTTGTAGCGCTGGGGCAAATGAGCGTGGTCGAGAATGAAGTTCTTGGTTGCCACAATTTTCTCTCCCAAACCATGACTGATGGCGAAGAGGTCAGCGGAACGTTCAGCTTGCATGAGATACCGCCTTGAAAATAAGTACCCCAGCCCGTATTTCGCCATTTCCCATACTGAGCGATTCAGGTAGTCCATTACGTGGCCCAGTTCGTGACCGATCCAGCCGATCAACACCTCTTGCGGAATTTCCTCAATGGGCAGCGCGTGTTGTATATCCTTGAAGTGTCGGCTAATTTTGATAACATAGCCCCGCTCGACTTTGGACTTGAAGATTGTATTAATCAACGGTTGCGCCAGCATGACCGACTTCTTGATGGAGGGGTCAAGAATGCGGAATTCGATGGGTGTGTCCAGCAACTCAGGATAATAAGAGAGAGATAGCAGGATTTCTTCTTTTAACAAGTCAGGAATGACCTTGTTTTTGCCAAATCGTTCCAGCGTAGATCCTGGATGCTGCGCGTCTTTTTTCATGGTAAAATAAACGTCATGGCCCAAAAAAAGGTTTTTGGACCCTTTTACATTCGCAATTATTCCGTCTGCTGGCAGTAGTTGTGCGATTCTATATTCTTGTAAGGGCAAAATTATACCCAATTTTCTTTCTTACAACCGATGCGAAAGCCCGCCTTTGCCCTTGCACTGCTATTCTCAACGCTTTCTTTCCACATCCTCTCAGCTCAGAAAATCTCCGGCGAACAGAAAACCTGGCACAAAACTACCCTAGACTTCGAAGGCCCCTGGTCATCGGAAACCGCTTTGCCCAATCCCTTCACCTACTACCGCCTCGACGTCACGTTTACGCACGAAAGCGGCGCACCGATCCTGATTGTGCCGGGGTACTTCGCAGCGGACGGACAAGCTGCCAATTCCTCCGCGACGAGCGGCAATGTGTGGCAGGTACATTTTGCTCCGCCTATGACGGGCAAGTGGAATTTCTTGGCTTCTTTTAAAGGCGGTGAGAATGCCGCGATTGGTGGAGCTGGCCAGTCGGCGGGCTATATGGACGGACAGAAAGGTAGTTTTGAGGTGTCAAAAACGGACAAGTCCCCTCCTGACAACCGTGCCAAAGGGCACCTAGAGTACAATGGTACCCGCTACCTCCAATACGCCGAAACGGGTGAAAATTTTATCAAGGTTGGGGCTGACTCGCCCGAAAATATGCTCCATTATGCTGACTTCGACGGTACTTTGGACGGCTATGGCAAGTTGGGTAAAGAGTATCTGCAACTCATGAAAACCTGGGAGCCGCACGCGCAGGATGTGGATGATGCGGTACAGGACTTTACCTGGAAAAACGGCAAGGGCAAGAATATCATGGGAGCAATAAACTACCTCTACGAGAAGGGGCAAAACGCGTTTTCGTTCCTGACGATGACGGTGGACGGCGACGATGGCTGCGTCTATCCCTACATTGTCAAGAGTGACTCCGCCTTCATTCAGTCCTCACAAGAATCAAAATCCTGGCAGCAAGCCATCCATCACGACCGCTTCGACTGCTCTAAACTGGATCAATGGGAACGGGTATTCGACTAC
This sequence comes from Persicitalea sp., assembly GCF_041751555.1. Lineage (NCBI taxonomy): Bacteria > Pseudomonadati > Bacteroidota > Cytophagia > Cytophagales > Spirosomataceae > Persicitalea > Persicitalea sp. The sequence continues at coordinate 4,477 of NZ_JBGSXF010000188.1, forward strand.
GCCGAAACGAAAGGAATGTTCCTGCATTTCAAGACCTTCGAGGCCGAGAACGTCTGGCTCATGGGGAAACAAGAGCTGACCGATGAGCGAAAACTCTACTACCGCGAGCTCATCGCCCGTTATGGTCATCACCTCGCCCTCAACTGGAACCTGAGCGAAGAAACCAACGTGGATGTTGCGGTGATTCGCGCCACGGCGTCCTACATCCGCGCTACCGACCCCTATAAAAATCACGTAGTACAACACACCTTCCCGCTGGGCCACGGCAAGGAGGGTGCTCCTACCCTACCCATGTTCGACTACTACTACCTCAATCTCTTCGGTTTCCAATCTGAACTCACCGGGGCTTCGCTGCAACTCCAAAAGGAAGACGTCCATGAGCAAGTAAAGCGTTGGGTCGAGCTTTCGGCGCAGAGTGGCAAGCCGTGGGTGATTTGCAACGACGAGCAGGGCAATGCCTCCGTCGGCGTTACGGTCGATGCCGATCACCCGCTTTTCAAAAACAAACTACCCGACAACCTGGACGAAATCAGGCACAAGGTACTGTGGGCCACGCTTATGGCTGGCGGCATGGGACTGGAATATTACTATGGCTACCAAGCCGAAACCAATGATCTCAACGCCCAAGACCACCGGACGCGGGCGCACAAGTTCGAGCAGTCCAAAATTGCCCACGATTTCTTTGTCAAGTACCTGCCCTTTGCCGAAATGAAGTCGATGGACGAAGCCACAGCCAATCCCGACGATTACGTTTTTGGCAAAGAAGGTACTTTGTACGCGGTATATCTACCCAAGGGAGGAAATTTGGCCTTGAACATTCCGGCGGGGAAATGGCAGGTTCAGTGGTACAATCCGCGCGAGGGAGGTAGTTTGACGGCCAAGAAATCTTTTTCAAAATCTGCCAATGCGCCCGATCCACAGGACTGGGTTGCGCTGATTACCAGATAGATTTTTAAATAAAAAACGCTCATGTCCAGATTCATTTCAGTACTTCTACTCTTTCTTATCGTTCAAAGTTGCGCTCCCAAAGTACCCTCCGAAGCAAACGGACGGCTGGAAGTAGAGGCTGAAAACTTTTCAACCCAAACAAAAGACGACATACGAAAGTGGGTCATTGTAAAAGACCAACACGCCGCCACCGCTTCCGGGCAGGCCTACGTCGAATGCCTGCCGGATACGCGCGTGACGCACGACGACAAATTGATAAAAAGTGAAAATTTCTCCAACGTAGCGGGCGAGATGGCGGTGCTTTCTTATCCGGTGAGTTTCAAAACGACGGGTCGCTACTACGTG
>NZ_JBGSXF010000189.1:0-16897 GCF_041751555.1 Persicitalea sp.
CGCCACTTATCGTGAGTCCGAATCAGGGCAGCGAATACTACCTCCGCACCGATGAGCCACAGCAACTACTGCTGAGCTGCCAGGCGGCGAATAATGTGGAGGAAATTTTTTGGTACGTCAATGATAAACTCTACCAAAAAAGCGGCCCGACGGAAGCGGTATTTATGAGTCCACCGCCGGGCCGCGTCAAGATTTCGTGCAGCGACGACAAGGGGCGCAACACGGATATTTGGATTGAGGTGAAGCGGTTGTAGACGCGTTAGCTTCGCCAAAAACTACTTCGTTGGTTTTAGCAAGCTCTTGTAGCGGTCCATGTCTTTGTAAAGCGCCAGGGCTGCTTTCATTTCGGCGTCGTTGCTGAACGATGCCTCCTTCATGCCTTTTTCTAGATAGTAGTGCTTTACGATTTCTTCCTGCAAGAGGGCCATAAGTTCGTCCTTGTGGATTTGCAGATCGTTCTCCTTATTGTGCGTGAGTTTGCTTTTCAGAGCCTTCAACTGTTCCTCAATCGTTTTATAGGACTTTTCCTTTTTGGCCGCTTCCTCCAACTCCGTCAAATCCTTGTCCACCTGCGTAGTGTAGGTGTACTCTTTATCGGCCAACCATTTTGTGAAGTTCTGATAATCGGCGTCGGTCACGCGGAACTCACGGGCGGGCTTGATGGTCGGATGCTCGGAGTGGTACTTTACAGCGTAGTTAAACAGCAATCGCTTGCGGGCCAAGGTACTGGCCAGGGGCGAGTGGGTTTCTTTTTCGGTCAGGATATCGGGCAACACACCGCCACCGTCGTAAACTACCCGGCCGTTGCGCGTCGTGAAGGCCGTTTGAAGTGAGTCGGGTACTTTGCCCACGCTACCGTCTTCATTGCGGTGGCTGTAGTCTATCGCCTGAATGCAGCGACCGCTCGGAATGTAGTACTTGGCGGTCGTGATCTTCATCTTGGTGTTGTACGATAGATCGCGGGTAGTTTGTACCAAGCCTTTGCCATAAGTGCGCTGCCCGATCAGTACACCGCGATCGTAATCCTGAATCACGCCCGACACAATTTCGGCCGCCGAGGCTGAGCGGTTATTGGCCAACACTACCAGCGGAATTTCGGTATCCAGCGCGGGATTATAAGCCGAGTACGTCTTGTTCCACTCGGTCACCTTTCCTTTGGTCGAAACAATCTCTTCGCCCTTCGGAATAAATACGTTGGCAATTTCGATGGACATATTCAGGAGTCCACCCGGATTCTCGCGCACGTCGAGAATCAGCTTTTTCATGCCCTTACCCTTCAATTCCTGGAAAGCATTACGCACTTCCCGCGAGGCGGTGGCGGTAAAATCCTTCAAGTCAATGTAGCCCACCTCCTCGTCGATCATACCGTAGTAAGGCACGTTGGTCACCTTCACCACATCACGACTCACAGGAATTTCCATCGGCTTCTGCACACCGTAGCGCTTGATGGTCAGCTTCGTGGTCGAGTTGGTCTGTCCGCGCAGCAGCTTGCCCGGATCGGAGTCAGCCAGCGTCGAAAGGTCGATGCCGTCGATTTTTAGGATTTCATCACCTAATTGCAAACCCGCCTTCTGAGCGGGCGTGTCCTCGTAAATCATCATGATGGTGTACTTCTCTTCCGCCGAACTGACCACCGCGCCTATGCCATTGTACTTTCCGGTGGTCATCGTCATGTAGTCCTCGATGTCGTCCTCGGCGTAGAAGTTGGTGTAGGGGTCGAGAGTTTTCAGCATCTGGTCGATGCTGGTCTTGATGAGGGTGTTGGGGTTCACCTCGTCCACGTAATAGGCGTTCAATTCTTTGAACAGCGTGGCGTAGATGTCGAGGTTGCGGGCGATCTCGAACAAGCGATCGTCCTGTTTGAAGGAAACGAACAGGAGGCCAACTGCCACGGGAACGGCGAGCCAAAGGGAGCGGAAGTGTTTTTTCATAAGTTGGCGGTCGGGCTTCGGCTACGCTCAGCCTGACAAGGCTATCGGCTTTCAGCTTTCTTTAAGTTTTTACAAAAATTTCAGGGAGAAGTCGAATCGGCCATTTTTTGCAAGACCTTTATCATCGACTTTTCAATAACGTCGTAGCGGCTGATTTCTTTTGCAAGATACAGAAAAGCCACAGATGCAGCCGGAGTGGTCTGGGAATTTTGGCTCAGAATGTGCTTTTGCAGACGGTACGCTTCGCGGCAGCGGCGGCGGATGAGGTTACGATCCACGGCTCGCTTAAAGTTACGCTTAGATACCGAAAAAAGCACCTGAGGCATGAGAGGGGCGGAGATTAACTCGTCATTTTCCGTCTCTTCTTCGGTCAAAAGTCGGACGTCAAGCGTCGCATTCTCGACATACAGTACCCGAAATGGAAAGAGATAGAAAGTTTGGACTTCGGGGTTACCACGCTTAAAAAGCCGATCGATAATCGACCGGCTTCGTAATTTTTCGTCTTTTTTGAAAGTCTTTTTCAAGCTCTTGTCCTAAAAATAGCTGGTGAAGAAAATCATCAAGCCATCTTAATCTGACGCCAGCCCAACAGCCTTTCTTTATTGCTTATGACGCTTCTCGTCAGAGACGCTCAGCTTGTGACGGCCCTTAGCGCGGCGACGCTTAATCACATTCCGACCGCTGGCGGTGGACATGCGCTCCATAAATCCGTGCTTATTGCGGCGTTTGCGCTTGGAGGGTTGGTAAGTACGTTTCATCTCAGTATCAAATTTATAGCTCTAAAAACAATCGGTTTTTCTGATTTGGGCTGGCAAAGGTAAGGAAATTTTAAAAAGGATGCCACAATCTGTCAAAACGTTTTGGGGTAATAACCCTATCGGAAACGAGATGAGTAAAAAATGATTATTTTTGAAATTATAAAAAGACAGCTTTGGCAAAGTATTTATACGAAAAGCCACTCAACCTCTAAATATAAAATAGTATGCGCTGGCAAGACTTACGAAGAAGTAGCAATGTGGACGACCGTCGTGGTATGTCCGGCGGCGGCAAAGTGGCCATTGGTGGCCTGGGAGTAATCATCGTAGTCGTTTTTGGCCTTTTGTCGGGTCAAGATCCGGCCGAAATTCTTTCCAACATACAGGGTAGCCAAAGCCAGCAGCAGCAGGTCGGCACCCGGCCACCTGGGGCACGCGCCGACGACCAAATGGCGGATTTCGTGAAAGCCGTATTGGGCAGCACCGAGGATGTTTGGACCAAAATCTACGCTGAAAACGGCGCCCGCTACCAGCTGCCGACTTTGCAAATATTCGACAACGTCACGCGGGGTGCCTGCGGCGGGGCTTCGGCGGCGATGGGGCCTTTTTACTGTCCGCTGGATCAAACGGTCTATATCGACTTGGCCTTCTGCGACTTGCTGCGGGAACGCTTCAAGGCTCCCGGCGAATTTGCCGTGGCCTACGTCGTCGCGCACGAGGTGGGCCACCATGTGCAGAATCTCATGGGCATCACCGACCAGGTTCAGAAGCAGCGGGGGCGCTTGTCTGAAACCGATTACAACAAACTGTCCGTAAAGCTGGAACTACAGGCCGATTTTCTGGCGGGCGTTTGGGCCAATCGTGCCCAGGAAATGCAAAATATCCTGGAACCCGGCGATTTGGAAGCGGCCCTGACCGCCGCCAACGCCATTGGCGACGACAAGTTGCAGAAGCAGTCGCAGGGCTACGTAGTACCGGATGCCTTCACGCACGGCTCTTCGCAGCAACGCATGTTCTGGTTCAAAAAAGGCTACCAAACGGGTGATCTGAGTCAAGGAGAAATTAATGACATCCGGTAAACTTGGTTCCATCAAATCAGAAGAAAACGCCGCGCTACTGCGGTACTTAGTCGCCAATAAACCGCCTGAAAAAGACGATGATGACGCTCCGCAAAAGCGTATCGTCGTCATCGGCAAACATAAGTACTACGACCTTTTCAACACCCAATTAATTGACTACTCGCCCGGCCCCGATGGCGAATTGCGCGGACCGTTCGTACCCGTCAATCCGCTGGACTTACTGTGGAATACGCCCCACCCGGACGGCCTGAAATTCTACGCAGCGTTGGCTAAGTTTCAGGGCGTGTACGAAAAGTCGCTCGCCGACGCTGAGGCCTTCAAGTCATTAATCAATAATCCTTTCGGTCATGGATTCTATTACCATGATAGTCAGGTTTCAGAAAAAATCTCGGTTCGTTCGCTCTCGCCCGTGACGGTGAGTCAGCCCGCGATCGAGTTAAAAGTACAAATCAGTTTAGGCGAAAAACATTACCACATTCAAAGCGACCTGACGCTCGACGGGGCTTTTTGCCCACTCTCGCGGGTGGCGTTGCGATTCGGGTACTTCATCGTCCTGGATGCCGCCTGGTACTTATGCGATCAGCCGCCAGTACTCGAGGCGGCGGCTTACTTCAAAAAACAGAGCCAACCGCTGCTTCTTTCAGCCGATGATTTTCTGGAATTCCAACTGAACGTACTTCCCGACCTGGAAGCCCACGTGATGGTGGATCATAACTACCTAAAGCCTGGTACCAAAGCACAGCGCAAAAGTGGGGGCTTCGACGAAGCCCCCGAGAAACAAATCTACCTTTCGGATCACGGCGAGTACGTCTTGATCAACCCGGTGATGCGCTACGGCGAGGTGGAGATTCCGGTACTGACGAAGCGGCAGATTTTCGGGCAGGACAGACGCGGGAAGTATTTCGGCATTCCGCGTGACGCGCGGGCGGAGGACGATTTGATCGTGCTGCTCATCGGTCAGCACCCCGATTTCCTGGAACAGATGGACAATCCACTGCCGCACTTTTACCTGCACCGTCGCCGCTTTCTGGACGCCGATTGGTTTCTCGATGCCTTTGAAGTCTGGCGCTCGCAGGGAATCACGGTATTAGGTTTTAGTGAATTGAAAGGCAACACCCAGAATCCCCACAAAGCCAATATAAACATCCACGTCGCCAGCGGCTTGAACTGGTTCAATGCTTTGGTAAAGGTGCGATTTGGCCGAAAAAAAGCATCGCTCAAACAACTACACAAATCGGTCAAGAACCAAAGTAAGTTTGTGCTGCTGGACGACGGCACGACGGGTATCATTCCCAAAGAATGGCTGCACAAACTGGCCGACTATTTCAACGCGGGCCAAATCGCCGACGACGACGAGACGATCCAGATTTCCAAGATCAAATACCGGACGATTTCTGAACTTTTCGACGCCGCGATGCTGGACGAAAAGGCTCAGGATGAGATCAACCAGTACAATCTAAAACTAGGCGATTTCGACGCAATCGTTCCTGCCACCATTCCTGCCGGATTGCAGGCGACGCTGCGCCCCTACCAGCAGCAGGGACTGAGCTGGCTCAATTTCCTGGACGACTTCGGCTTTGGCGGTTGCCTGGCCGACGACATGGGCCTGGGCAAAACGTTACAAATCATTGCTTTCATTCTGCTGTTACGAAAAAAGTCAGCCAGGAACGTAAATTTGCTGGTTGTACCTACTTCGCTGATTCATAATTGGCAGGAGGAAATCGACAAGTTTGCGCCTTCGATTAAAGTACATATTCTGCACGGCCCCGGTCGCGCCAAAAGTACGGCTCGATTTGACGAGTACGAACTCATCATTACTACTTACGGTACACTGATTTCGGACATTGTTTTTTTGAAAAAGTACGCCTTCGACTATATTTTTCTCGATGAATCACAGAACATCAAGAACGTATCGTCGCAACGATACAAAGCCGCCCGGCTGTTGCAGGCCCGCAACCGCATCGCCATTTCCGGGACGCCCATCGAAAACAACACCTTCGACCTTTACGCACAGTTGTCGTTCGCCTGTCCGGGTTTGCTGGGTAGTCGGCGGTATTTCAAAAACACCCACGCCATTCCCATTGACCGCTTCAAGGAAAAGCGCGCCGCGGAGCGATTGCAGTCGATCGTGAGCCCGTTTGTGTTACGGCGCACAAAGCAGGAAGTCGCCCACGAATTACCTGATAAAACGGAGGTCATTCTCTACTGCGAAATGGGAGCGGAGCAACGCAAGGTTTATGATGCCTACGAGCGGGAATTCCGCGACTACATTTCCGTCGAGAAGGAAGAAGAAATCCAGAGAAATGGGATGCATGTGCTGCGCGGCATTACCAAGCTGCGCCAGATCTGCAACTCACCGCTGCTTATCCAGGATGAAAAACTTTACGGCGATACCTCCGCCAAAATCGAGCAGTTGACGGAGCAGCTGCGCGGTATCACGCGCCACCACAAAGTGCTGGTTTTTTCGCAGTTCGTCGCTATGCTGGATCTCATCAAAAAAGAACTGACGCGCGAAAAAATCAAGTACGCTTACCTTACGGGGCGAACTCGCAACCGTCCCGAGGTCATCCACCAGTTCCAGGAAGACGACGAGACGCGCGTGTTTCTCATAAGTCTTAAAGCGGGCGGCACGGGCCTCAACCTCACCGCCGCCGACTACGTCTTCCTCGTGGACCCGTGGTGGAACCCGGCGGTCGAAAATCAGGCCATCGACCGCAGCTACCGCATTGGTCAGCAAAAAAACGTCATCGCTGTGCGGCTGATTTGTCCCGATACGGTGGAAGAGAAAATCATGGTTATGCAGCAAAATAAGGCAAAGTTGGCGGGGGACTTGATCGCAAGCGGAGATGGCTTTTTTAAGTCGTTGGGTAAGGAGGGGTTGTTGGGGTTGGTGGGGGGGTGAAAGCTAACTTGGCTGTTTTATCCCATCATCATACATACTGTTTTGTTAGTCATCTACCAAAACTACCTCCCCACCAATGAGTCGCTGCTTTGGATAATCATTATAGGCTCTGTTATATTATTCGGTGCTATACATCTGAATAATTACAAATTATCTGACCTACAACAACTTACTCCGTTAGGTGTACTACTTCTCTTTCTCTCGCAGCTCTTCGCCGGAGTAGCCTTGACCGTTGTTCGGCTGACTGTTTCATTTCGCCACGCCATCTTGTTACATGTATCTTACAATGCCATAGTGGTCGGATGGGCGCTGATTTTCGGGGAGGGGTAAACAGCCTATATTCGATCACGCCCGTCTCAATTTGAAATGGTGCTGACAGAGGAAGGTCGTCACGCTAAAAACATAACGATAATGAGTACAAGTAACACCATCATTCGAGAGTTGCAAGAAGCTGATATTCCGGGAGCTATGCGACTAAAAAGTGCCGAAAACTGGAATCAAACCGAGGACGATTGGCGTATGCTGCTGGCACTCGATCCGAATTTGTGTCTTGTGGCTTCCTGCGACGACGAGGTAGTAGGTACGGTTACGGCAACTAACTACAATAATGAGATTGCGTGGATCGGGATGATGCTGGTCGATCAGGACTTTCGTGGATTGGGTTTGGGCAAGCGCTTGCTGAATAGCGTTATCGAAAAATTATCAGATTGCCAGGCGATAAAACTGGATGCTACGGACAAGGGGTTGCCTCTGTACAAAAAGTTAGGCTTTCGAGAAGAGCTATTTATAGATCGAATGGTGACACCTCGACTAGGTGGAATTTCACCAGTCGAGGGCGATCATTCGGCAATGCCTGTGACGGAAGAAGACCTGAGTAAGTTAACAAAAATGGAGCACGAAGCTTTTGGAGCCGATCGGTCCCGGCTATTTGCCAAATTCCTGGAAAAGAACGGGGACAAAGCCTGGTATAGTGAAAGGGAAACCAAGTTGTCAGGCTTCGTGTTTGGGAGATCTGGCAGCAACTATACGCAGTTGGGTCCCCTATCAGCCGAAAGTACCAAAGATGCCCAAACACTGATTCTGGCGGTATTGAGAAACTACGTTGGTAAGCCTGCCTTACTCGATATTTTACAAGATAAAAAAGACTTGAAAGAACTCTTGGTATCGCTTGGGTTTTCGATGCAAAGATCATTTACCAGAATGTATTTGAAAGACCGGGCTGCACCAGCGTCCCCACAGAAACAATTCTTGATTGCTGGCCCGGAATTGGGTTAACAGACCTCAATCTGTAATTTTATATACTTTAATATGAAACCATTCGGTTACTTATATTTTAATATAACTTATCGGTTACTTGTCTTAGACAAGACTATGGCGTAAAAAATAAACACCCCTTTTCTATCATTACAATAAAATACCCTAATCTTCCTTTATTAAGGTATGCACTTTCAGGAATGTCTTCCTTCTTCCGTTCTTCGGCCCTCCATTAACTGCTTTTGGTTTTTTACCGAACGACAAACGGCGTTGGCACAACCCCAACGCGCCATTGCCGAGGGCTATTATTCATATGGGTGAGCGGGTGCAGCGCATTGCCGAAGAACGGGAAACGATACTCAATGATTTTCGGTGGCTTATTGATTGAGCACCCGATCGGGCGACATTCCTCTATATTCCTACCGACCCGGTGAAGGCAATTCGATAAGCTTGGGGATTATCGCTATTTTTCGGCTCAGGGTTATCTCAATAATCAGAAAGGTTTTATGTAAGTAGAATTGCTTCAAAGGCCTGCTTTAGGCCACGCAGGCCATTCCAAGTGGCCTATTATTTTGAGTGGGTGGTGTACCCTGTAAGCTATACGCACTTGACGTGAAGAACGCTACGGCGAACTTAGTTTTAAAGAATTCCGATACTTTTTTTAACTTCGGACAATGATACCTGATTATCAAGTTCATAATTTAGTTAACTTCTTCACTCTCAATATAAATTCTCAAAACGATGCAAATTTTTCGATCCACACGCCCATTCACCCAGACTTCATGCCTAGTGATGGTTTTCGTCCTGGCAAGTCTTACCGCCTGTAAAAAGGATTCTGATCCAACTCCCAGCGGAGTGGAGGGAAATTGGCAGATTACTGCTATCAATATCGTCCCGGCTTTCAGTGGTATCAGTGACTACCTTGCCATCTATACCCTAGCAGGTGATACATGCCCATCAAAGATTGCATACAATTTCAAGTCAAACAATTCGCTTGAAATCACCGCCCCGGCCACTTGTACTGCCACAAAAAACGAATTAAATGATCTCATTGGAGTCGATAACACTACTACCTGGAAAGTGGAAAACAATAAATTGATCCTGACAACCAGTACCTTTGCACAGACGGTTGATCTGACGGTAAATGCTACTATTATGAATCTGGGGGTCAGCGACCTGCTTCTTTCAGACAATTTGAAACATACCATTACCTTTGCTTTTAAGCGGATTTAGGAGCTTTTTTTGCCCGTGCAAGAGCGCACCATAAGGCTACGCTGAAACACGGGTAGAAACATTCAACCCGAGAAATGGAAAATCGACAAGCGTCTTCCGCTGCTTCTCAACTCAGCGCCACAGAAAAAGAGGTTCTGTCCGCCTTGTCCCGTTGGAAAATGGCGATGATTTATCCCAATCCCGCCGAAGTCGATGCTATTCTTACTACCGACTGGACTTAAGCCGAGGGCAAAGACGGAACACTGGGTACCAAGCCTGTGTTTGACCTCACCGCTGACCTACCCACTACGGGCCTAGGCGGACTGGATCTAGAAGACCTGCAAATCCGTGAGATTACGGAAGATGTCGTTATCGTTAGCGGTAAGGAAACCATGCGAAGCAACGACAATGGCAAAACGAATGTTTCGCGATTGCGCTTCACGGATGTGTTTAAGAAAATTGGCGGACAGTGGCGAGCCGTTTCCACCCACAGTTCCCCGAGGGAATAGATTTGCTTTCCTGCCTTGAAGAGGACGCCTTACGCCAACTCCTCCTTGAAAAACCCAATCGTCCGCTGCCACGCCAGCTCGGCGGCGGCTTTGTCGTAGCGGGGCGTGGTATCATTGTGGAAGCCGTGGTTGGCTCCTTCGTACATGCGAGCCGTGTACTGTTTGTCATGCTTTTTCAAAGCCTCCTCGTAGGCGGGCCATCCCGCGTTCACGCGCGTGTCCAACTCAGCATAGTGCAGCAGCAGAGGGGCTTGAATTTTGGGAACGTCCTCGGCGGCGGGTTGTCCGCCGTAGAAGGGTACCGAAGCGGCCAGTTCCGGTAGTCGCACGGCCATGAGGTTGGAAATACCACCGCCGAAGCAGAAGCCTACTACCCCAACTTTGCCGTTGCAGTCTTTGCTGTTTTTCAGGTAGTCGTATGCGGCGATGAAATCTTCCAGCATTTCGTCCTTATCGCGCTTGCTCTGCATGGTGCGGCCCTCGTCGTCGTTCCCAGGGTAGCCGCCCAACGGAGTCAGGGCATCGGGCGCAATAGAGACAAATCCGGCCAGCGCGACGCGTCGGCCTACGTCTTCGATATATGGGTTCAAGCCCCGGTTTTCGTGGACGACTACCACACCACCGGATGTCCTGCCCATGCCTGCGGGCTTTGACAGCAACGCCTTTATTTTGCCGCCACCTTTGGGCGACTGGTAGGTGATGTATTCCGATTCGATACGAGCGTCGTCGGGTTTCACCTGAATATTCCCCTGGTAGTCGGGCATGAGGAAACTCATCAGCGAGGCAACCGTGATGCCGCCCACGGCGTAAGCCGAAAGTCTCTGGGCAAATTCCCGCCGATCGAGGCGGTCGTGGGCGTAGTCGTCGTACAGGTCGAATACTTCCTGCTTGAGGTCTTCTTTTTTGATCTGGCTCATGGTATCGTGGGTCTAAGCGTTGTCGATAGTGTTATGCAATATTACCGAAATTCTACGGCACTCACTTGTGCAATTCTACGCGTCAGGCTATATTCTAGACCGATCGGTACTTTTATTCGATTCCTGGTCTTGATGGCGAACCACAGACGCTCGTGGGGCAATGGCTTGGCAGGACGGGCGAAGGTAAAATCGGTCAAACCACGCGTGTGGTGGCACTGGATGAACGGCAACATTACAAAAGATGGCATCCAAAGATATCTGGAATGGATGAAGCGGTCGGGAATCGGCGCAATCCAGGGCTTTTGCGCCAACATCCAGGCCAGGGCTATCTGGGCGGTAGATGATCCACTTTCTTCGGCCATCCTGCCCAGCAAGTCCACCAGGGCCTGGTTGGCTTTCTGGTTTTCTTCGGAGAAGCGGGGGACGGTAGTGCGGAAGTCGGTCTTGTCGAAGGATGTATTCTCATCGATTTTTCCGGTCAAAAAGCCTTTCCCCAATGGGCTGAAGGGCACGAAGCCGATGCCCAGTTCTTCCAGGGTGGGCGATATTTCTTCCTCGGGTTCCCGCCACCAGAGAGAATACTCGCTTTGCAGGGCCGTTACCTGCTGAACCGCATGGACCCGTCGGATGGTCTCGACGCCGGCTTCTGACAAACCAAAGTGCTTTACCTTACCTTCCTGAATCAACTCTTTCACGGCTCCTGCTACCTCTTCGATGGGTACATTCGGGTCAACCCGATGTTGGTAAAACAGGTCGATGACGTCAGTTTTCACACGTAAAAGAGAAGCTTCTGCCACGGCTTTAATATTTGCCGGACGGCTGTCTACGCCATTGGCCTTCCCGTCTTCGAGTTTGAAACCAAATTTAGTGGCGAGCACGACCTGGTCACGGAATGGTGCCACCGCTTCGCCAAGCAGTTCTTCGTTCGGTGAACGGCCCGTAAACTTCGGCGGTATCAAAAAAAGTAACACCGAGTTCAAATGCCGTCCGAATGAGCTTGATGGCCTCTCCCTTCTCCGTGGCAGGCCCGTAGCCGAAGCTTAATCCCATACAACCCAAACCCAGAGCAGACACCTCTAGTCCGCTGGTACCTAATGTTCGCTATTGCATATCTGTCAATTTGTTCTGGGTTTAATTCACACAAAGGTCGCCCCTCTGATTTGTCCGCATGGTATATGGATTACGGATTGTTCTACCAATATTACTGGTTTAAAGGAGTTCGTTGCACCGGGACAGGTGGTCAGCGTCACCAACGGCGGCGAGACCTACCAGAACCGTTAAACGTCCGTTTGCGGACTGTTTTTGTTGAAAATTTCATAACACAGTCACGGATTAGCCATTTATTTTCCTAAACAAATAGCGCAGTTTGTTTGAATTTCTTAACTTTGTCTTATGTCAAGAATCCTGTCAACATACAATAACGAATTGAAGCTAAAAGGCTTCAACGTCTTTCAGATTGAAAAAGATCGCAATGCCACTAAGGTATATAGCCGGAAGGATTTTTACAAAATCTGTTTGACTACTGGCAAAAGCCGTATTCACTACGCCGACCGGAGTTTTGACGCCGAAGGTACCATCTTGTTTTTCGGAAATCCAAACATTCCGTATTCCTGGGAAACGCTATCTACCCAATATGTCGGGTACACGATTTTGTTTTCCGAAGATTTTCTTGTTCCAGGAAAACGTTCGGAAACCTTGCAAAAATCCCCCTTATTCAAACTAGGGGGCACACCGATTCTGGAAATTTCTGAAAATCAACGACTGTTTCTAAATAGTGTTTTTCAGAAGATGATCGAGGAGCAACAGTCTGACTATGAATTTAAAGACGATCTGATTCGCAACTACATCGATTTGATTCTGCACGAAGCCTTAAAACTGAAACCTTCTCAGAATTTCAATCAAGCCAAAAGTGCAGCCGAACGACTAACCACAGTTTTTTTGGAACTGCTGGAAAGACAATTCCCCGTGGAAAGTCCTGACCGTCCGCTTCCCCTGAAGACAGCCAAAGACTACGCAGAAAATCTTTCGGTGCACGTCAACTACCTAAACCGGGCCGTCAAAGAAGTCACGGGAAAAACCACCAGCACCCACATTTCTGAGCGCATCGTCAACGAAGCCAAAGCCATTTTGCAACACACCACCTGGAATGTTTCTGAAATTGCTTACGCGTTGGGATTTGAGTATCCCACTTACTTCAATAACTTCTTCAAGAAACAAACGGGTACCAGCCCTTCTTCCGCTCGCTTAGAGAAAGTTTGAATTCATTAATATTTGGTTTGAATTTCTTTAATCAGAAGTACTGATACCTTCCGACCTTTGTATCAAAGCATACAAAGATGGATATACCAGATATTTTCGAGCGGTTAAGGAAAGGAGAAACCATTCCTCCCAACGACCCGCAAGCTTATAAAATGCGGGAGGCTTCATACAATACGAAAAAATTGCTCGTGCGAATGAACAACGCAGCAGACCCTAAGGAGATTAGGGGTTTGCTGAGCCAAATTACTGATAGCGAAATCGACGAAAGTGTTGCTGTTTTTACACCATTATACATCAATTACGGCAAGCATACCAAGATAGGTAAAGACGTCTTCATCAATTTCGATTGTGTTTTCCTAGACATGGGAGGAATTACTATCGAAGATGGCGTATTGCTAGCTCCCAAAGTCAGCTTGCTTTCCGAAAGCCACCCCATTTCTCCCGAAAACAGACAGTCGCTGGTATCAAAACCCATCCACATCAAAAAGAAAGCCTGGATTGGGGCTAATGCTACTATTTTACAGGGCGTAACCATTGGCGAGAATTCGGTGGTTGCCGCGGGTTCGGTAGTTTCTGCTGACGTACCCGACAATGTTGTCGTAGGGGGTACCTCCGCAAAAATTATCAAAGAAATTTAAACCAGAGAAAAATGAAAAAAGTGATCGGGCTCGCAGTTACCCTCCTGCTGATGGCAGGGCAGGCCTGCCAAACAACAACTGAAAAACAAGAAAATAGGGGATCGAATCCTTATGAAACAGCAATTTTTCCTAAGGGTGAACTGGGTCCTGGTACAAATTTCACAGGCAACGCCTACAATTTCGGCTTAGTCGCAGATGATTCTATCTATAACACCCTGGTGGGAAATGTTTATTTCGAGAAAAGTGCAAGATCAAATTGGCACTTGCATCCAAGTGGGCAAATACTCATTGTACTCGATGGTGAGGGATATCATCAATTGGAGGGGCAGCCAAGACAAACGATGAAAAAGGGTGACGTCATTAAGGTTCCGGCAAATACAAAGCATTGGCATGGAGCAACCGAAAATAACAGTCTTACGCAAATGTATATCCTGCCAAAAACAGAAAATGGATTCGTTACATGGCTTGAGCCCGTGACGGATGAACAGTATCAATCAAAAAATTAAAGTAAATGGAAATTACCAGATTAGGTTCTCAACCATCGGTTAAAGGCCCGGAAGATTGGTTCACGGGGCCAGTTCGAATAAACTATTTATATCAACCAAACGGACACAGACGTGCTGGTGCGGCCGAAGTAACATTTGAAGCTGGTTCAAGAACCGCATGGCACACACATCCACTTGGGCAAACATTAATTGTATTGTCTGGAATAGGGGTAGTCCAACGTGAGCGTGGTGCAATTGAAGAACTCAGGCCTGGTGATATAGTTTGGTTTGCTCGGGGCGAAAAGCATTGGCATGGAGCATCGGCAACCATGGCAATGACACATTTCGCCACACAAGAGGAATTGGATGGAAAAGTCGTAGACTGGATGGAGAAAGTGAGCGATGAGCAATATCAAATTGCTTTATCAAAATGATATTCATAAACTGATTTATTTTAACATCTAATAAGTATGATCCATCGAATTGTTTACGCTCTCGGTTCTCTTTCATTGATATTATCGACCACTGCCGCATCACAAACCAATCCGGTCATCGATATATTTCCCAAGGGCACTACTTTGCACGGAAACATAGCTTATAACAATGATACATTAACCAAACACTTGCTTGATATTTATCTGTCACCAAACGCGAAAAGTAAAGTGCCACTTGTCATCTTCGTACACGGCGGTGGCTGGTTAGTCAATGATAAATATGCCGACATCGGTTATATGAAAAAAACGGTGGCGGAAATAGTTGGCAGTGGTTTTGCACTCGCTTCTATAGACTACCGGTTTGCAACACAGGCCATTTTTCCAGCCCAGATACAAGACTGCAACAGAGCAGTTTCTTTTTTATATGATAATGCTGAAAAGTATGGGCTTGACAAAGAACGATTCGCTTTAATAGGTTTCTCAGCAGGAGGACATTTGGCTTCTTTGCAGGGCCTATCGGGCAATAACCAAATTGATGACTTCTTTATGCCCAACACATCCCATGATTTTGCCTTTAAGGCCGTTGTGGATTTTTACGGACCTTCGGAATTGACTTCATTAAAAAGTAGCGAAGATCCCAAAGCGCCTGAGGCCATCTTATTGGGAGCGACACCTATAGCGCGACCAGATTTGTCGAAAATTGCAAGCCCCGTGACCTATGTTGATAAAAATGACCCACCTTTTTTGATTATTCATGGAGGAAATGATGAGATAGTTTGGAACAGACAATCAAAACTTTTAAATGGATGGTTGACAACCGCAGGGGTAGAGAATGAATTGATTATTGTCCCCGATGCGCCTCACTTCGGTACTATGTTCGATGTGGAAAATATCCGAACAAAAGTTATATCGTTTCTGAAAAAACATTTGAAGTGATAGGTGAAATATTTTAGTATTATTGTTCCTAATACGGAATAAGGAATTATAGAATATATAAAACCAGCAATAGATGAAGTCCATAATGCTAATTAACTGTCCAATAAATCCATTTCAGGCAATTTATTAAAATTGAAATATTCATAAATAATACTAAAAAAACGAAATGAATATTGAAGGGAAAGTAATTATAATTTCAGGAGCAAGCAGTGGTCTGGGCGAAGCTGCTGCAAGACATCTGGCACAGCTCGGTGCTGCAGTAGTAATTGGTGCCAGAAGAACTGCCAAGATAGAAAAACTGGCTGGCGAGATTCAGGAAATTGGTGGAAAAGCACTTGCCATTGCCACCGACGTAACTCAACGGGATCAGGTAAAGAAGCTAGTCGATGCTGCCGTTGAAAAATTCGGACGTGTGGATGTGCTTCTCAATAATGCGGGTATTATGCCGCTTTCGCCCATGGATCGTCTAAAAGTGGATGAGTGGGATCAAATGGTAGACGTCAATATCAAAGGCGTGCTCAACGGTATCGCAGCCGTCCTTCCGCATATGAAAAAGCAAAAGTCGGGTCATATCATCAACACGGCTTCGGTGGCCGGTCATAAAATATTCGGTGGATCTGCCGTGTATTCGGCCACAAAATTTGCGGTAAGGGCCTTATCCGAGGGCTTGCGCATGGAAGTGAAACCTTACAACATACGTACCACGATTGTGTCTCCGGGAGCCGTAAAAACAGAACTGCTGGATCACATCAGCGAGGCAGATGTTCAACAAGCAAATAAGGATTATGTGGGAGCGGTAGGCCTTAGTCCTGCTTCTTTTGCAACCTTAGTTGCCTTTGTGATCAGTCAGCCCGAAGAGGTAGATATCAATGAGATCATCTTCCGTCCAACCGCTCAGGAGCTTTAAAAAAGACCGGAATGATAAGAAGTATGAACTATTCGTTTTTAATGATTTTGTTCCTGGCCCTCCTTGTCAACAGTGCATCATCTTGCAGCAAAAAAGAGGGTGATATTAGCACGGAAAATGATAACGTTATGGCACCGAATGGTAAAATCAAAATAAAGGTCAACGCACAGACCTTTACCGCTACGCTATTAGACAATAATTCGGCAAAAGCATTCAAGGAAATGTTGCCTTTGACCATTAATATGACTGAGCTGAATGGCAATGAGAAATATTACGACTTGTCAAATAGTCTCTCGACAAACTCGTCTAATCCTGGGTCGATAAAAAATGGAGAGTTAATGCTTTATGGTTCAAAGACTTTGGTTCTGTTTTATAAAATCTTTTCAACCCCTTACAGCTACACTAAATTAGGTATGATAGATGATGTAACAGGCTTGACATCCGCATTAGGTTCGGGAAATAGTACCGTTTCTTTTGAATTAGAATAAAGGGCTTCAAACAGATATGCGGTAGAGTTTACTTTGCACAAAATCAGTCAGACAGTCGCCCAACGAATACCGTACGCTCCACGATAATTGACCCGTCAAATTTTTTCCGTATTTTACACAATTCAAAAAAACACTTCCATGGCAAAATATAATCTGAAAATCAACGGAAAAACGCGCCCGGTCGATGTCGA
>NZ_JBGSXF010000190.1:0-5095 GCF_041751555.1 Persicitalea sp.
GCTTTATTTGGTCATCGGCCATGTCCAGGCCCAACAACCCACCTTCGATACCGATGGTAGTACCCTGTTCCCGGTAATTAGGCGCCCAGGCCCCGTCTTTATCAAAATCAATAATGGCGGCAGTGAGTGGCTCATTGAGAATGTCCAGGCAAATTCTGGCCGCTCGCCACGAAGCGGCAGTATGAGAACTTGACGGCCCACGCATGATCGGGCCTATGACGTCATTAAAAATCCCAGGTCTGTTATTCATAATCTGCTTGATTTCAATGATTAATATTAACGCATTTGAAACGCAATAAAAATTGAATGCTCAATAAAATTTTAGAGGAGGCTCCTGAATCTGCTAATAATTTTACCGAGGCAGTGAGTTTTTTGAGACACTCAAGCCGGAGAC
Organism: Persicitalea sp.; assembly: GCF_041751555.1. Lineage (NCBI taxonomy): Bacteria > Pseudomonadati > Bacteroidota > Cytophagia > Cytophagales > Spirosomataceae > Persicitalea > Persicitalea sp. The sequence continues at coordinate 395 of NZ_JBGSXF010000190.1, forward strand.
TTAGGTAATTCCTGCTCATCCAAACCGTTCCTGTGGCAGTCTTTCATTAGTTTGATTTTATGGCCAAAGGCGTAATCAAATTGAGTAACGATCCACTACGATTATGAGGCAACATTACTTCAAAGTGCAGCAGTACCGTAAAACAGATGATTTTATCCCCCATCTTTTGTATTTCAGCGTACTGCCAGGTACATTTTATATTTTCAGAAAACATACACTACACGGTATAACCAGAGCCCCCTTTTCTTTTACTTTCCCTAAGATGCTACGGCAGGCTCGGCCTTATAAAATTTATCTCTCAGAGAATGGAAAGAAGAAAATTTGTTCGGAACGTCGGTTTACTCGGCTCTGCTCTGGTAGTGACCCCGCCAACTACCTGGTCTAATTCTCTTTGCAGTAACGATAGTACTTATACGCCCCCGGCTGAGGTGCCCTTGGCTGAGGTGTGGCTCGATGGGCCAATGCGCTGGGCGCAACTGGCCTTTGTAGAGCGCGATCCCGGTCACTACGATCCCGATTTCTGGCTTAACTACTTTAAACAGATTCACGCAGATGGTGCCCTTCTGAGTGCGGGTGGGGTCGTGGCTTTCTACCCGACCGAAATACCGCTGCACCACCGGAGTCAGTTTATGGGCGATGCCGATACACTTGGCTATCTTGTGGAAGGATGCAAAAAACTAGGGATGAAAATAATGCTGCGTACTGATCCGCACGCTACGCGGCAGGACACCCTGGCAGCGCATCCCGATTGGATAGCCGTGACCGCCGATGGTCAGCAAAGGCGGCACTGGGCCAATCCTGACCTGTGGGTGACCTGCGCCCTAGGACCCTATAATTTCGAGTTCATGCCACAGGTAAACAAAGAGATTATTCAGCGCTTCGCGCCGGAAGGTATTTTCTCCAATCGATGGGCAGGCCATGGCATCTGCTATTGCGAGCATTGCCAGCGCAATTTCAAAAATTATTCGGGCCTGGCTCTCCCCACCAAAGAAGAAAGGCTTGACCCTACCTATCGCCAATGGGCCGAATGGAAAACGAAACGGCTCCGGGAATTGTGGCTGCTCTGGGATGCCGGGATTCGGGAGGTACGACCCACCTCGCGTTTCATTCCAAACGGTTTTCCTGATAAAGTACTGACGGGCCAGGAGTCGGATCTTTTCTTTGCCGACCAGCAAGCTCGCTCTGGCCTGATTCCACCCTGGACCAACGGCAAAGGCGCCAAGGAACTACGCGCCACATTGGGCAATAAACCGCTGATCGGAATTTTCAGCGTTGGTCTGGAGGAGGAGTTTCGCTGGAAAGATTCCGTGCAGAGCGACGCCGAAATCCGCATCTGGGTGGCCGAAGGTACCGCTAACGGCATGCGTCCCTGTTTCGTAAAGTTCGGCGGGGATATCTACGACAAACGGTGGATGGATTCGGTTGCCAAGCTGTACGATGCCTATTACAAAAATGAAAAGTACCTGCGCAACACGGTATCTCTGGCGCGGGTGGGCGTCGTCTATTCAGAACAAACCGAACGTAAGTACGGCGGACAACCCTGGCAGCAGCACAGCGGCGACCATTTGAATGGCATGTACCATGCCCTGGTAGAGAGCCGCATCCCTTTCGATATGGTCAACGACCGTCTGCTTTCGGCCGATGATCTCGGACGATTCAAGCTATTGATTCTTCCCAACATTGCGGCTCTCTCCGATTCGCAATGCATGCAGATCCAATCATTTGTGCAGCGAGGGGGTAGTGTGGTGGCTACTTTCGAAACCTCACTGTACGATGAGGAAGCCCGCCCTCGCTCCGACTTTGGTCTGGCAAGCCTGTTTGGCGTCTCTTATCAGAACAAAGTAGCCGGTCCGCAGCGCAACAGCTACCTGCAGCTGCACCATCAGCCCCAAAATGCCGTGCATACTCAGCTCTTGGCGGGTCTGGAGGATACCCCGCGCATCGTAAATGCCATCTACAAAGTCGAGGTACAACCGACTACTGCTTTCGCCAGTCCGGTGACGCTAATACCTACCTATCCCGACCTCCCCATGGAAGATGTGTACCCCAGAGTGCAGGAAACCGACATCCGGGAAGTGTACTTGCGCCAGGTCGGGAAAGGACGGGTGGCGTACATTCCCGGCGATCTTGACCGTACCTTCTGGAAAATGCTTAACGTAGATCACCGGGTTTTGTTGAATAATATTATTGATTGGGCGCTGGATGAACCTCCCGTCACGACCATCATCGGGCCTGGGGTAATTGATAGTACCGTATGGCAGCAGGAAAAATCCATGACGGTGCACCTGGTCAACTTAACAAATCCAATGATGATGAAAGGCCCCTTCCGCGAGCTTATTCCCATCGACACTCAGGTAACGGTTCAGGTACCGGCGGAAAAAAAAGTTTCGCGCGTGAAACTCCTCATGCGCGGAACAGAGCCTGCCTTTGTGAGGCGAAATGGGAAAATCACCGTAGAAGTCCGCGGACTACTTGATCACGAAATTGTCGCGCTGGATTTGGGCTAATGATTTGTGCAGGTTCTTATTTTATGTATTGACATACGGCCTATTAGGGTGTTTATAGCATGATTGAGGCAATACAAGCCATAAAAAAGAGAGCCTCCTTGTAGGGAGGCTCTCTGGGAGAAGTTTGCTAATAGGGAAGTTGATAACGGTTAGTACGTGACTTTCATTACCGTCCCGGTAAGGCCGCTCACGTAATACGTGTGCGCATCTACTTGTACAAGATCAGTGGGAAGGTTGAGGTTATCCACTGCCACGGAACTGCCATTGCTGGCCACCCGGCGAATCTGTCCGGTATTGGGGGCAAAACCCTGAGCGCCGAATACCCCGTGCTGTACGACGAGGGCACCGGGATCAGTAGTCAGATTGATATCGACCAGGCTGGTGAACCCACCTTGATATACGGAGACAGCTCCGGCCTGATCCATTTGATATATAAGGGCCGAACCTGTGGGAAATGGAAAGCCCAGCAGCGTACTAACCAGAAATTTCTGCCCGTCAAAAACTATGCCGGTCGGGACGCTTTCAACAAACGACGGTCCCACCGGGGTAGGGTTTTTAATGCCGGGAATAATTGCAAACACGCTCCATGCTCCAACTTTGGTACGACGGATAATGGCATTGGCTCCGGCATCGGTGATGTATAGGTCGCCATTGGGCCCCAAAGTCATGTTGTACAGGTGCGTGTCTTCGGTATCCTGCGCGAATTTGTAATCAAGGATAAACTGCTTCATATCTTCTACGGGCAGGTCTTTGGCCAGTAAGGGGGCATCACCGGGCTTAAAGGAAGCTACGTTGGCTTTGTATAAACGGCTGTTGGCTCCCAGGATGTACAATACGCCGTCAGCGAAAAGGATGTGATTCAGTCCGTTCAATTCGCCCTGCAGGATAATTTCCGAATCGAAACCCGTAATGACGGGGTGCGCTTTGCCGTCGGGGGTAAGCATTGTAATCTTGCCGTCGTTTTTTCCGGAGCCGGCTTCAGCTACCCAAACATTGCCGGCTACATCTTTTTCGAGTCCGATAGGACCAGCCAACCCCGAAGCAAAGGGGGTAACTTGGATTGTTTCTACCGCCGGAATGCGGTGATCTTCGCAACTTGTCAGTAGAAGTGCAGCCAAAAGGCTACCTAAAAAAGGGGATTTGTAATTCATAACATGAGAGTTAAAAGTGAATAGAGGGACATGACATTCTTGTAGGTTGGTGTGAGTCCTGGATTTGGAAAGAGTACGTTCAGACTCAGCCGACTACCAAATTCCCAATTACAGGGTACGGATTTAATTGGGGAAACAAAACTAGGCAGAAAAAACGACAGTCTGTAAACCGTTTGCTCAATTCCTGTTGTCCTGCCACTATCTCTCTTGGAAGCAGTTTTTTGGTTCGCTGTCTCTAATTTGGGCGATGGTTAGAAGTACTAATCAAGCAAAACGCATAGATTAAGCTCGGTGTTAAATGGAAGACTACCACGAAGGATGGTAAAATAGTGCTTCCCTTGCTCTTTATGGTTAGAAGTACTTTAAACCGATTTTCCTTCCACTCGCAAAACCGCTGCCACCCATGGACACACTTTCCCGAATAATGCTTGTCGCCTTTGTTACCCTGGTCAGTCTCCGGCCCGTCCTGGCGCAAGGTACTTCTGACCCCGTACGGATCATTGTGGTTGGCGCCCACCCGGACGAATGCGACATCAAGGGCGGCGGCACGGCGGCGCTGCTGGCCTCGATGAACCACGCGGTTGAGTTCGTAGCCGTCCCCAACGGAGATGCCGGCCACCAAACCATGAAAGGAAAGGAACTGGCCCGATGCCGGCTGGCGGAGGCACAGGAGGCAGGCAAAAGGTTCGGCGTGGCGTACGATGTACTCGACAACCACGACGGCCAGCTACTACCAGACCTGAGCACTCGTCTGCAGATCGTCCGATAAAATCGGGGAGTGGAACGCCGATGTCGTGATTGCCCCCCGCCCAAACGACTATCACCCCGACCACCGCTACACGAGGGTACTTGTGCAGGACGCTGCCTGCCTCGTGGCGGTGCCTAACGTAGCCCCTGAGACGCCCCGGCTCGAAAAGATTCCGGTTTTCCCGTACTTTCAAGACCATTTCCAGCGGCCCAACCCCTTCCGGCCCGATGTGGCGATCGACATCAGCGCGGTGTACACCCAGAAAGCACACGCCCTCGGGGCGCACGAGTCACAG
>NZ_JBGSXF010000191.1:0-11652 GCF_041751555.1 Persicitalea sp.
AGTACCTGCAGGAAGGCATGAACGAGCTGGAGTTCCGGCTGGGTAGTTTGCCCACGGGAATCTATCTGATCAAAGCTGTGGACGCGCTGAATAGGCAGGGTGTGGTGCGGGTGAGTAAGGAGTAGAAGAATCAATAGTTGAAAATACAGCAAAAAGGGGCCACTACGGCCCCTTTTTGCTTTTCTGGATTGTCTCAGATCACGGTAACAGAGACCTATTGTCTCGCTACTTCTTCACGGGCATATTAGCATTTACCTTTCTGCGCCAGTCGCGGAACTGCGCGAGCATTTCGCGCTTTTTGTTGGGTAGTTGGGCCGAGAGATCGTTGCTTTCGCCCAAGTCGTCTTTCAGGTTGTAGAGTTCCGCTGAGCCGTCCTCGTAGCTTTCGGTGAGTTTGTAGTCGCCTAGGCGGTAGGCTCCGGCGGGCATGCCCAGTTGGTTGCTGAAATGCGGATAATGCCAGTAGGTGGGCTGATCGGGCAGTGATTTTTTTGTGCCCAGCAGCACTGGAAGAACACTGCGGCTATCCATCTCGACCTCCGGCATCGACTGATTGAGCAATTCGCTGAACGTGGCGAAGTAGTCCACGTTGCTGAAATACTGGTCACTGACGCCGCCGGGCGCGATTCTTCCCTTCCAAAACGCAATGGCCGGCACGCGGATACCACCTTCATAGACGTGGCCCTTCCACTTGCGAAGCGGCTCCATGCTAGTCGGGATCGGCCCCAGTTCCGGCAGGCCGACACCGCCGTTGTCAGAGGTGAAAATGACCAGGGTGTTTTCCAGCAATCCCTGTTCCCGCAAAGCCGCCATCACGCGGCCTACACCGTCGTCGAGGCTCTCCATCATCGCGCCGTAATTGGGATTGTACTTGCCGTCGAATTTCTCGTACTTCCAGAAGTACTTGCTCAACTTATCGCCGCGCGGGACGATGAAAACGTGCGGCGCCGAGTAGGAGAGGTAGAGGAAAAATGGATTTTTCGAATTTTCTTTCTCGCCATTTTTCTCTACGAACTCCACGGCGTAGTCGGTAAGTTTGTCGGTGAGGTACTTTGTGCCATCGTCCTTGAATTCTTTTTGGTAGCTATCCTCAAAAATCGAGTAGTTGTAGTAATCCAGCCCGTTGCGGCCAATCATGCGGCTGTAGTCGAAGCCCTGCTCCCAGGGTGACATCCCTTCTTTATTGCCCAGATGCCACTTGCCCACCATGCCCGTGGTGTAGCCCTGTGGCTTGAGCCACTCGGCCAGCGTGGTAGCCGACGAAGGCAGGAACGGGTTCCAGGGTGCGGGCTGTACGGGCGACGCATCGTTGGTGCGGTTGCCCGCGATGAAGTTGGTGAGGCCGTAGCGGGCCGGATGGCGGCCCGTCATGATCGCCGCCCGCGACGGAGAACAAACCGGACTGGCCGAGTACGCCTGCGTAAAGCGCAACCCGTGCCGCGCCAGCGAGTCCAGGTGCGGCGTTTCGTTGAAGGGGTTGCCATAGCAGCCCAAGTCAAAGTAACCGAGGTCATCAGCCAGGATGTAAACGATGTTCGGTCGGGCCGCGCTCGGTCGGGCCGCGCTCGGTCGGGCCGCGCTATGCTTTTGGGGAGCGGTAGTTTGTGCGAGAGCACTTATTGCAATACAAAAAAGAAAGACGGGAGCCAGGAGGGTTTTCATGGAGTTGGATTTTTGTGAAAAAGCAAAATCCAACTCCTTTATACCGAAACAGCCCCCCCTTATTGGAAGCTAAAAATACAAAGAAGCAAACTATTCGCCGACATCCCTTAGAGCCTGCGATTCTATCTCCTCGGAAAGACGAAAGTCTGTTTCTTTTATTTTTTCCAAAATTGGTTTTATGACAGAAAATATACCTTTCGACTTGGCTCTCATAATTACGCCAATTGTGCCTGTAACTCTGACACCAAGGCTTTTGGCCAACTTTCGAGCCTTATAATCGTCCAAAACAACCGTCGAATTCGGTGATTCAAGCGCCAAAGCGATTGCGCTTGCTTCGCCCCGATCGATCTGCTTTTCAATAGCTTGTTGTTTATCGCTATTCATGACTCTTTTCACAGTCACCCAATCTGGCAGAACTGCCCCAAACTCGATAGCAATATCAGTTGTTGTGGTCACTTCCCCGTAAACCTTATGAAGAAGCTCCAGCTCATTGACCTTAACCAGAACGATAAAGCAACTCGTATCAGCAATTAGGACCTGTTCAGGCATTTTTGAAATCCTGAGCCAAATCGGAAGCAGGGTAGTTGAAGATAGAAACTCCGTACTTTCCCAGCGACTCGGCGAAAGTCCTTTTCGTCAGTCCTGCTACCTCGGCGGCCTGTCCTAGGGAAAGCTCTCCCTTCTCGTAAAGCCGAGCGGCCACCAGCATAGCGAGTTGCCGCTCGTCCATGTCAAGCGAATCGGGTAATTGGAGAGTGAGTGTCTTCATAATTGAAAGGTACGAAAAGTTCAACAGCTCTACTTCTCCTTTACCACGTTCAAACTACTAAAATCCCCCCGTTCCAAATCAGCCGCTTTGCCGAACTGCCGCATGGCTTCCTGAAAGACATTATCAGTTGGGTTAAGTACCTGGAAAATTTCGTTGTTCAGGCCGTCCTTGCGCTGGCGTCCGTAGTGGTAGCGACCAATGTAGCCCTTGGTTTGGGCCAGAATTAGTGACTTGGAACGAGCCAGGTCGTCGTCTTTGGGCTTGATGCCTGCCTTTTTGGCGTCCTGCACCAAGTCTTTCAGCATAGCGTCCGTGACGGTGAATTTTTTCAGAAATTGGTTGAAATCCTGCTTGTCCAGCGCTTTCTGATGGTCGTTGACGTAGCGCAGGGCGTACTCACGCAAGATGTTTTTGGCGTACAACTCAAATAAGAACTTGCTGTTCATACTCGTGTCGCGGGGTACAAAGACGTCGGGCATGATGCCGCCGCCGCCATAAACCGCCCGTCCGCCATCGGTTTGGAAGCGTAGTTTGGGGTCGAACTTGATACTATCGGCGCTGAAGTACTCGCCGCTGTCGAAGCGCTCTTTGAGGTCTTTGTTATAGTCTTCGCCCTTGCCAAGTTCATAGGGTTTCTGGATGCTGCGACCGCTGGGCGTGTAGTAGCGCGAAATCGTCAGGCGTAACTCTGAGCCATCATTCAACTTGATGGGCATTTGCACCAAGCCCTTGCCGAAGGTACGACGGCCAACGACCAGCGCACGGTCATGATCCTGCAAAGCTCCGGCCAAAATCTCGGAGGCCGACGCGCTGCCTTCATTAGCCAAAACGACGATGGGGCCTTCCTCGAACATGCCCTTAAATTTGGCATTGGTCTTGCGGTTGTAACGGGTGTCTTTGCCCTCGGTATAGACCAGCAATTTGTTGCCGGAAATCAACTCGTCGGCGATGCTCGTGGCGCGCTCCATGTAGCCGCCCGGATTGCTACGCAGGTCGAGAATGAGTTTTTTCAAACCCTGGCTTTTTAATGAAGCCATCGCGGTCTTGAACTCTTCGTAGGTAGTTTCCGAGAAACGGCTCACTTTGAGGTAGCCGATTTCCTCGTCCACCATGTAGGCGGCATCTACCGAATAGGTCGGGATGCGGTCGCGTACAATGTCGAAAACCATTGGTTCTTTTAGGCTCGAGCGCCCGACGAGGATTTTTACCTCCGTGCCGCGCTTGCCGCGCAGCAATTTGAAAACTTTGGCGTTACTGGCCCCCGGCCCCGACAGGACTTCACCGTTGACTTTCAAAAGACGGTCGCCACTCTGAATACCCACGGTTTCGGACGGCCCGCCGCTCAGCGGACTGACCACATAGACGGTATCGTTGTAAACATTGAACTCCACCCCGATGCCATCAAAGCCCGACTCCAACTGCGAGCGAGCAGCGGTAGCCTCTTCGGCAACAAAATAGGAAGTGTGCGGATCCAGTTTTTCCAACATTTTTTGGATGGAGTAATCCACCAGTTCGTCGGTATTGACTGAGTCCACGTAATTGTTCTCCACCAGCATTAGTACCTCGCGGAACTTGGCGTAACCCTTGGCCGTGTCGGTGAGACTCTTGCCGCCGCTAAAAAAGACGGCGCCCATGAGCATCCCGGCGGCGAGCGTCAGGCTAATGACGATAGGCAGGCGGACAGTTTGGGGGGAATTATTTATCGGTTTTTGGGGTGTAGGTTCTTGCATGAGGTTCGGTTTTTGTCTTACAATAACGCAAAATATAACGAAAGGTTGCTTGTTAGACGCGGGCCTTCGCCGCTGCCATCGCCACGAAAGCATCCAGCGCGTCGGGATTTCGCATAGTATCGCGGCTGGCGACGCGGGCCGGATCGTAACCCATCAAAATTTTCTTAACCGGAGCTTCTAATTTTTTGCCGCTGATCGTGTAGGGTACTTCGGCGATTTCCTCGATGCGGTCGGGTACATGTCGGGGGCTGAACTGCTGACGCAGGGCGGCGGCGATACGCTGACGCAGGGCGTCGTTCAGGCTGCCGGATTCTTTCAAAACCACAAACAGCGGCATATCGCCCGTACCGTCTTCATTCTCTAAATAAACTACCAAACTGTCCCTGATTTCGGGCAGGGTTTCTACCGCGCTATAGACTTCGGCGGTGCCGATGCGGATGCCGCCGCGGTTGAGCGTGGCGTCGGAGCGGCCAAAAATAACGACTGACCCACGCGGCGTAACCTTGATCCAATCGCCATGCCGCCAAACGCCGGGGTAGTTTTCGAAATAGCTGTGGCGGTAACGCTGGTCGTCCTGGTCGTTCCAGAAGTAGAGCGGCATGGAGGGCATGGGTTCCAGAATCACCATCTCACCCAATTGATCCACAACGGGCTGGCCCTCGTCATCGTAGGCTTCCAGCCTGCAGCCCAGCAGTCGGCACTGGATTTCACCCGCATAGACAGGCAGTAGCGGATTGCCACCCACAAAGGCGCTACACACGTCGGTGCCGCCGCTGAGCGAGATAAGCCACACGTCTTTGCGCACCGCTTGGTATATCCATTCGTAGGCGTCAGGTGTGAGCGGTGACCCTGTTGAGCCAATGGAAATCAGGTGCTTCAAACGCTCGGAGGGCAGGCTGAGGTTGGCTTGGCGACAAGCAATGAAATAGGTCGCGCCGCCACCGAAGTGGTTGATGCGGGCTCTTTCGGCCAGTGTCCACAGCACGTTGAGCGTGGGAAAAGCGGGAGCGCCATCGTACACGACCAGCGTCGCGCCCGTTAGCAGAGAAGCCAGGGCGTAGTTCCACATCATCCAGCCCGTGGTGGAGTACCAGAAGTAACGATCGCCGGGCTTGACGTTCTGGTGCAGAACCAGCGCTTTCAGGTGTTCCAGCAGACAGCCGCCCACGCCGTGGGTGATGGCCTTGGGCTTGCCTGTGGTTCCCGATGAGTAGAGTACCCAAATCGGGTGGTCGAACGGCACGGCCTCGAAGTCGAGACCCGGCGTGGCACTGTGCAGCACATCGCTCCAAGACACGGTGCCTTCCAATTTCGCATCGGCATCAAGGTAAGGTACCAGCACGGATAGTTTTACGCTGGGCAATCGGGCCAAAAGCTGCCGGAAAGCGGCAGTTTTGTCGTAGGTACGGCCATTGTACTGGTAGCCGTCGGCCACGATGAGTACTATGGGTTCGATCTGAGCGAAGCGATCCAATATACTGGCCTCGCCGAAATCGGGCGAGCAACTGGACCACACGGCCCCCACGGCGTTGGCGGCTAGGAAAGCCACGACGGCCTGCGGAATGTTGGGCAACACAGCAGCCACGCGGTCGCCGGGTTGCACGCCGCGCTTGCGAAACCAGGTCGCCACGGCGGCGACGTCTTTTTCCAACTCAGCCCAGGAAATTTCGGTAAGCGCCTGCCGCTCCGACTGGAAGATCAGCGCGGGCTGGTCTTTTGTTTTCTGCCGAAAAACGTGTTCGGCGTAGTTGAGCGTCGCGCGCGTGAACCACCGGGTGCCGATCATGTCATCACCCTTTTTGCGCAGTACTTCGAAGTAAGTGTCGTGAGATTTGATTTGGAAATAATGCCAGATACTTTCCCAAAAATCCTCGGTATCGGTAACCGACCACCGCCACAAATCATTATAATCGCGGAAGAATAGGCCTTTTTTTACAAAAAGCCAGTCGATATAATGTTTCAGTTTCGATTGATCCTTGAAAGCCCGGCTGGGTTCCCAAAGGGGTAGGGGCGGAGTGGCGGATGTCATTCGTTTCAGGGGATTTAGGGTGTACCGTCCAGGTTCGTGAAAAGTCGGGTACTCGGTGCATCGTACCAGGCACCAAGTTTGTCGAGTCACATACCAAGTATATCGTACTTATCCGGGCGGGAATTCAGTAGGTAGTAACGACTGGTGTCGGTTTTTAGGATAATAATATTAGGAAATTCTCCGCTGGGAAAAATATATTACCTTTGCAGTCTGTTCGAGAAACGGTGGATAATTTTCTGACTATCAGACCCGCCATTCGATCTGTTTTTATCAAACCTCCATTTTATTTTTGTTTAAAATCCAAAGCCCGCTGAAAGTTGGGCGAGAGGAAACAACATCCAGTAGTGATACTGCATTCCTATGAAAAAACGAAACGATTTCCTGAGTGACCCCAAGTTCAATCGCCCGCAGCGGGAGAAGCCCGAAGAACCCAAGGATGACAGCCCGGCCCGTAAACCCGCCGCGCGAGAACGTCCGGCAAAGGCGGGAGGCAAGAAAACCTATACCCGACTTTCGGATGCTTTTCCCGAGCTTGGTGAAGGCAAAAAGCCTCGCCCTGACGACAGTCGCAAGCCCAAGCGCGATGACGAGCCGAAAGCCCGGCGTGCTGATAAGCCATCACCGGAATCTGCTCCACCGTTTGACCGTCCTGAACGGGGTCGCCCCGCTCAGGCGGGGCCGTCCGACGGGGATAAAGAATTCAAGCAAAAACCTCGCCGCGACGATAGCTCCTTCCGCTCCACTGAGGACAAAGGGCGGGAGCGTAAACCCCGCCGTGAGGAAGATACATATAAACCCAAACGTAGTACCACTAGGGCCGAGCGAGTTTTTAATAAACCTACCCTGAAAAGGTCTGACGTCGAGCGTCTGCAATCGCCCGACTATCAGCCTACAAAATTTGAGCGTAATCGCCACGATGATGCGCCCCGCCGGGAGCCGCGTACGGATCGCGACAGGCCGGGTGGTGAATCGGAGCGGCCCGCCCGCCGCGATGTCAAATCCAGTGACGCCTTTCGCTCGCGCCCCGAAGAGCGGGACGACGACCGTCCGAGTCGCCGTGATGACGAGCGTCCGGCCCGAGAGGAGCGGAGTCCTCGAGGCAGCCGTCCAGAACGTCCTGAGCGCAAAGAGCGCTACAACCCGCGCGTGGATCGCCGGGAGCAGGCTGAGAAGGAGAAGCAAGCCAGCGAGGGTGAAAGCCGACGTGTAGGCAAATTCAGTCGTCCGCCTCGCTACGATTTCAGTGAGTATGAGGACAAGAAGCCCAAATCACGCACGAAGGAGGATTTTAAAAAAAACCAGGACGACGATGTACTGCGACTCAACCGTTACATCGCCAACGCGGGCATCTGCTCACGCCGAGAAGCCGACGAGTTGATCGCATCCGGTCAAATCACGGTAAACGGCGAGCTGGTAACCGAAATGGGTTTCAAGGTAAAGCGTTCCGACACCGTGAAATACGGCAAGAAACTGCTAAATCCTGAAAAGCTGGTGTACCTGCTCATCAACAAGCCCAAAGACTACATCACTACCACCGACGATCCCGAAGAGCGCCGTACGATCATGGATTTGGTGGCCGGAGCCTGCGAGCAGCGCATCTATCCGGTGGGCCGTCTCGACCGCAATACCACAGGTCTGCTACTGCTGACCAACGACGGCGAGCTGGCTAAGAAGCTCACGCACCCGTCGAGTAACATCAAAAAGATTTACCAGGTCGAACTCGACAAACCCATGACAACCGAGGATTTTGAGGCGTTGAAGGAAGGCATTGAACTGGAAGACGGCTTCATTAAGCCCGACGACCTGGGCATCGTCACACCCGACGCCATGGTCGTCGGCATCGAGATCCACAGCGGAAAAAACCGCATTGTGCGCCGGATTTTCGACCATTTAGGCTACGAAGTTCAGAAACTCGACCGCACGCTTTTCGCCGGACTAAGCAAGAAAGACCTGCCGCGCGGCAAATGGCGCTTTCTGGGTGAGAAGGAAGTGGTGAGGTTGAAGTTTCTCTTATAAAGAGAGCCTACTATTTTTCGTTCTTGTTAAAAACAAAACCCGGCTGAGTCATTGCTCAGCCGGGTTTTTGCGTGTGGGGGAATCCCAAATCAATCGATGCGATCGCGCAGCTTGACCGGATCTGTCTTTTTATCATAGCGGAGGTTGAGCAATTCCACACCCAGCGAGAAGGCCATTGCGAAGTAAGCGTAACCCTTCGGAATTTCGTAGTGGAAAGATTCCGCGATGAGCAGCGTGCCGATCATAATCAAAAACGATAGCGCCAGGATTTTGATCGAAGGCCGCTCGTTGACGAAGTTGCCGATCTTAGTGGCAAACACGATCATAATCACCGTCGAAAGAATGACGGCAATAATCATAATAGCCACGATGTCCGTCAGGCCTACGGCGGTAAGTACCGAGTCGAACGAAAAGATAATATTCAGAAATGCCATTTCAGTGAGGGCACGGCCAAAGGTCATAGCTCCCGCCTTGACCGGAGCATTCTCGTCCTCGTTGGCATTGGGCAGGTGTTGGGTGTCGCCCTGTATCTTATGGTGAATTTCCTTAGTGGAGCTGTAAAGCAGAAATAGTCCGCCGCCCAGTAGAATGAGGTCGCGCCCGCTGAACCCGTGGCCGAAAACCGCGAAAAGGTCTTCTTTCAGGCCGATAACCCAGCCAATTCCGAACAGCAAGGCAATTCGTAGTACCAGTGCGATACCCAAGCCGTAGTTTTGCGCCTTCTTTTGCTGTCTTTTAGGCAGCTTGCCCGCAACAATCGAAATGAAAATAATGTTGTCTATGCCCAACACCACTTCGAGTAGGGTTAAGGTGAGGATACTGATAAGCGCGTCAGTAGTAAGCAATGACTCCATAGCAAGTTAGTAGATTAAGTAGGGAAGTCGTATATTCATGGTCTGAAAAGGGCGAAGTTAATGGCAAAGACCTCAGGCGAGAAGTTTTGCGCGTAAAATTATCCGGGTCAGAGAATTTATTACGTAGTTTCGCCGTTGTACCAGAGCGAATGAAAAACTTGGCACGATAGTTGTACGAAACAAGTCCGAAGCCAGGATCAGTAGCCAAATACGGCAGGTTTGACACTGCATTTTGCCAACGGATTGGTATCAAGAGCAATAACATAAAGATATTTAAGATAATAGTGTGTGTATAGTGTGAACAAGGCTCGGAGATTCTTCGGGCCTTCGTTTGTTTAGGGGGCGGGAGACAAGCTTTTGATTGCGAGTTTTATTTTGGCAAAGGATCGCGAATAGCCGATCAGAATAGCCATGATAAACCACGGAAAAAACAGGAACTGACCGCCCGTAAGGTTGCTCTCGAAAAAGGGAATGACCAGCAAAGGCAGAAAAAACAGGTAACGGACCGCAAAGTACCGGATGTAATACCAACCGGGGCGGATAACAATCAGGTAGAAAAAAAAGAGGAAAACAGGCACACCCGCTCCGAAAAGCACTTCGTAATAGGAATTGTGGAAGCCAGGCCAGCCAATGATAATTTTGACTTGCTCATTATTGAACATACCAATTCCTGTAACCCATAAAGAGGGCACAGAGTTAAAATAAGTTATGATCTTCATGGATTTTTCTGACCTGGGCTCTCCCTTTTTCTGCTGAACGCGCGTTTTCTCGAAGCGGGCGTTAATAGCTGAGTCGGGGTCTTTCAATAGATAAAGCACGAGACCTATCGGCAGCAGGGACAGCAGAACTTTTTGGTAAAAGGGGATTCTCCGGTATTTGAAAACAAACACCAACGCCACTAAGGATAGGCTTAGCCAAGAGGTACGGTTGCCGGAAATCAAGACCAGGTAAACCGCCACTACGCCCACCACTATGAGTAAAATTTTGCGTAGCCAATGCAGGGAAACATTGCGAAGCAGATCCAAACTCGTTAGTAAAAAGATAGTGCTTGACCAACCATAATGATTGGAAACAAAGGCGGAATCTTCGTTTTTGTCGTACACGTCGTAGATGTTGGTATCGGTCAGTCCGCCGCCCGTAATAAAGTAGCTAACTACTGGAATGAGGTAAACCCAGTTGATGGCACTGATAAACGCATGAAATACCTGCCGGGTCGGGTGTAGAAATAGGAGGTAGCCTACTGAAAAAGCCACGTAGAGAAAAGGTACTACGTGTGTTAATACCTTGAGAAAGGAAGTGAGCGGATTGGCAGTAAGTAAGCCGAAAAAGGCAAACAAGAGCGAAAGAACCAACAGTCCCTGCATGCAGTTGGACAACATCCTCAGGATAAAGAGTTTCCTTTTCAAAACGAAAAGGATGGACATCAGCAGAACTGAGTACTTGACTATTCGCATGGGTTCGACGCTCGCCATGTCCGTCAGGACTCCAAGGGCATAGCCAACGATTACCAGCCCCATGTTCAGGAACAAAAGCCGGAAGACAAAATCACCAGAAACATCCTTTCGGGCCAATGCGTAGTTCAACGGGATAGGATGTCAAGAAAATTCTCAAACATAGTTTGTGGGTTAAAACGGCCCACCTGCGCGTGGGCATTGCGCACCTTTGTGGCCCGTAAATCAGGTCGGCGAACGCATTCAGCGATAGCTTCTGCCAGGGCGGCACTATCATTCGGCGGAACCAGCCACCCACACCTTCCCTGATCGAGTACCTCGGGTATGCCTCCTGCTTTGGTAGATATCACAGGCACACCCTGCGCCATTGCTTCCAGGTTAGCCACCCCGAGCGCTTCCTGATGCGAAGGGACACAGAAGATATGGCTTTTTTTCAATAATTCTAAAACCCTAATCTGCGGAATTTTGCCCAGAAAATCACCGACTATGTTTGGATATTTGCCCAAATCAGACAAGATTTTTTCACGATCGGCGGGATTGGGCCCAACAATGATGAGAACGAACTGGAAGGGCAGAAGCGAAAGTCCCCTGGTCAGCGTGAACAGCCCCCCGCGCTGGTAGTCGTTCTTGACGAACATTACCCGGATAGGTGCGGTCGGGTCAATCGTATCGATCTCAGCTGATACTTTTATTGGTACCTCTACTGCTTTGTACAAACGATGTAGCCTGTTCGCAGGAATATGATAGGTTTTAGCAAGTTTCTCTTTCAGGTAATCCGAATTCACGATTATCTTCTGAGCCTTACCAGTCATGGCTTTTTCAATGAATCTGAACAAATGCCGCTTCGTACCCAAACGCGACAAGCCCAGGTGACGCCAGGAAGCCGTGAGATTATTATCGTCGTTTACCATCCCTACTGTTGCCTTGAACCGATAAGCGCTCCACAACCCAATCAGGGCATGGTTGTACACTAGAACATCGAAGGGAAAATTTTTCCGTAATCGCATGGCGGCGCGGTGGTAGGCAATCATACGGGCAAACTGACCAAGGATAGAAGACTTCCAGAATCTGGAAAGGCCAACTTTATGAACATAAGGCCGAGGCATGGTTACGTCCTCGGTCAGGATGCGGAGTTCGTGTT
>NZ_JBGSXF010000192.1:0-7700 GCF_041751555.1 Persicitalea sp.
ATCTTTGATTGGGGCTTTTTTGTGTCAATTTATTTTTTGAATGTGTAAAAACAAAACATTCATCAACGCTGATGTAAGCTAAACATAAACGGCTTTTGAAGAATTTTCTTCAATTGTGATTAAGGCTTAAAGCTTTCTTTATGTCCACGCGAAATAACGTTCCAAGTAAATTTTGTCTCATGGCATACTGTGAAGGCACAGGCAAACATCAATTTAAAAGATTTTTTCAGCCGAGTATCCCTGATATAACCCCCATCGCCTCCCGAATCTCCCCTTCCGAAATCGTCAACGGCGGCGCAATCCGCATAGAGTTATCACAAAATAAGAACCAATCTGTAATCACCCCAGCCAAAATGCAACGGTCAATGATGGGTTTTAAAACCTCAAAGGATTCCATCTCGGCAGCTAACATCAAGCCTTGGCCACGAACTTCTTTTATTTTCGGATGAACGAGAAGGGATTTTATCAATTCTCCCTTCGCGTTGGCTTGCTCGGCCAAATTCTGAGAGCGAATTACTTGTAGTGTTGCCAGCGAGGCCGCGCAGCTAACCGGATGTCCCCCGAAGGTAGTGATGTGGCCCAGAATAGGATTATCCCTGAAAACAGCCATGAGTTGGGTGGAGGCCATAAAGGCTCCGATGGGCATCCCGCCCCCCATTCCTTTGGCACTCAGCAGAATATCGGGATAGACGCCCACATTTTCGGAAGCCCAAAAAGTACCTGTTCGGCCAAAACCCGTTTGGATTTCGTCAAATACCAACAAAGCCCCTACGTCGGTACATCGTTGGCGCAGGGCATGGAAGTAGGCGGATGAAGGAATCCGCACGCCTGACTCGCCCCCAATCACTTCGATAACTACCGCCGCCGTGCGACAACTGATCTTTTCCAAGTCAGGCAAGTGCCCGTGTTGAATTTGTTTAATACCAGGTAGGAGGGGGCGGAAATTTCTTTTGAAAAACTCAGCGCCCGAAATACTCAATGCACCCTGCGTGGCTCCGTGGTAGGCGTTGACGCAGGAAATAAATTCAGGGCGTCCTGTGTATCGCTTGGCCAACTTCATCGCACCTTCCACCGCTTCGGTACCTGAATTAGTAAAATATACTGAATCAATTAGTCCGAAAGGGGAGGGAGATTCATAAGAAAGTGCAAGCGTATTGACCAAGGCCTCGGCTAACTTCACCTGCGGACTCTGCACATATTCACCGTACACCATCAGGTGCAGGTACTTGTCGAGTTGAGCGTGAATGGCGGCCAGTACTTCGGGATGACGATGCCCCACATTACTCACCGCTATGCCGGATATCAGGTCAAAATATCGCTTTCCGTCTTGGCCATAAAGAAAAACGCCCTCGGCTCTTTCGATTTCGAGGGCAAGAGGAAAATCGGAAGTCTGCGCGAGGTGGTTAAAGAAAAGTTGCCGCTGACTTGAGTGCATGAGGGTTAGTTTTCGTAAAAAGCCACGCTTCCGCCCACCCAGGTAAAGTCTTTATTGAACCGAACGCCGATCATCTCGCCCCGGCTGAGGCGGCTAAGGCTGGTCAGCAGTTTCGGGCGCGGCGCGTCATCCGGCCAAATGTATAGCATCCTGATTTCGCACTTCACCAGTCCGTCGGGCGCTTGAATAACAGGTTCGTAGGTAACTTTCTTTTGTAGAATAAAATTTTCGGGATCAGGAATATTTTCCAACTCTTCCCGCTTAACGTGTAGCTGAACACCCGTTCCGGCGAAGGAGAAAAGTGGTTTCAGCACGTACTTTTCCAGGTCAGCGGGAAAGTTGCCCTGGTAATCGCTCAGGAATTTAGTTTCAGGAACGTAGGGGCTATCCAGCAACGGTAACGTGAACTTACTGATACGGAAAAACCAATTGGGGTGTCCTACCCAGTCCACGTCCACATCATCGGTGAAAACGTAGTTGCTCTTCAAATCGGGGTAGTTGTTCAGATCATCGAAAATCAAACGGTTATAGATGCGTTTGACCCGAATTTTCCTTCCATCTTTCTCGTAAAAAAGTTTTCGACCTTCCTTGATGAGATCGGTATAACTGACGGCCTTCACGCCCAGCATACGCTCGGTCACCGCAAAGTCTACGCGGGTTTTCTGCTGTTTGGGATAAATTTCTAAGAGAATGACATTCTCGGGATTCTCCTCACCGAGTATCAAATCTCGCAAAGCCGCCATGTATTCCTGGTAGTTTTCAACACCGAAAGCGTAGTTGAAGGAGTCGGGAACTGGAAAATGAAATTTGAATAATTCCGATAAGTAAGCTTGGTACGCCATGAGTGATGGGAAGCCCTGCAACTCGATCAACTGCGGTGTGAGTTCACCTTTTTCATCGTGACAAACCGCGAAGTCGATGGCCAGAAAAGAAGTGTGGTCATTCTCGTTCGGTACTTTTTGATCCTTAGGAATCGCCCGCTCGGAATTGGCTCTGAAATCGTCGGCCACGATTACATCTATGAAGCTTTCGCAGGCCTCGATTAATTTTTCTTTTAAAACTAACGGCACAAAAACCGGACTTTCGGCCACCCGAAAATCGAGTTCATCAGGGAAATCTTCTTGGATACTAGCCAAGAGATTTTGGTATAAATCTTCACTAAACGCCTCGTTGTAAGCTTTTCGGGCGGCTTGATGCATAATTCGGAAGGTTTGATCGAGCGTTAAGCAGGCTGTAATTCCAAAACCCGTCGGGCGGCGAGTTTCAGAAAGTTTGGCAGAATGGTATTCTCCGTCAGCAGAATTTTTTCAGGGTCGTTCAGGTGAGCAATCATTTGGTAGTAATGCTCCTCCCCGTAGTTTTTAATGATAGCTGTTTTCTTATCCTCTTTTTGAAAATGACGCAGCATGCCTTCGGCGTCGGCCTCGGGATGGAATTGGGTGCCAAAAATTTCATTAGAAAAGCGAATTGCCATAACAGCCCGCTCCAGCGGAACATGGGGGCGAATTTTTTCCATGCCTACAATCTTGGCTCCCATCTGTTCAATAAGTAAAGTGTCAGGCTCAATTACTTGATAATCACGAGAATCTACCGCCCAGAAAGGATCTTGGAGTCCCTCGAAAAACGGCTCCCGCATGGCGACGCGCGTTTTATGAATAGGGAAAATGCCAAATGAATTCTTCCGCCGCTTGCAGACGTGGCCCAATTCCCAATGCACGCAGGCTAATTGAAACGAATGACAGATTAAAAATAGGTGCTTTTTACTGCGATTATGGTGATTGCGGTTGTACTTATATAGGGAATCGACGAAATTAAAAAACCGCTTTTCCCAAAGTTTGCCTTCCGGTTTGGGGCTGCCCGGACCGCCCGAGGAAATGTAAATATCGAAGCTCAGATCAGGTACGGCATTGGCCTGTCGTACGTCGAAAATCTGGCAATCTATCTCCTGCGATTCTTCCAAAGCGAAATCGCCTACGATTTTCTTTATACAGCGCATTCCTTCGTTCTGGACGCCGTTGTTCATGTCCAGAATAGCAATGCGCAATGTTTTAGGTGGTGTCATATACATGGTAAAGTACTAGATCGGTAATTGCACTTTTCTAACAACTATACAACCCCGATCTTAGTTTCAGAAACGATATAATCTACCACCGCATTCATGTCCCCATTAGTCTTTTCGAACACTGCCAACTGTCGGTCAGCCCCGGTGCCGTTTTCCAAAATCCAGTGGACGTGTTCAACCTCCTTGCGGCTACCGAGCTCGTCCACCACATCATCTATAAATTCCAAGAGTTCCATCATTAGCGTTCGGAATTCGACTTCCTCCTGGATTCCAAAGTCGATAAGTTTGCTCTCGATACCAAAGCGAGCCGCCCGCCATTTATTCTCGTTGATGAGGTTGCGGCGGTATGGGCGGAAGTTCAAATTCTTACGTTGTAGTTTCCAGATTTTAACCACCAGCGCCTGCATGATTGCCGCCAGGCAAATGGTTTCTTCCACGCGCATCGGTACGTCGCAAATCCTGAACTCAACTGTGTTGAAGAACGGATGCACCCGGATGTCCCACCAGATTTTCTTAGCGTTGTCGATACACTTGGTCTTGATGAGCAGGTTAATGTAATCGTCGTACTCACTAGCTCCGGCGAAGAAGTCGGGAATGCCTGTCCGGGGGAACTTGTCGAATACTTTGGAACGGTACGACTTAAAACCTGTATTCCGTCCGCACCAAAAAGGTGAGTTGGTGGAAAGTGCGTAAATGTGCGGCAAAAAGTAGCGCACTGCGTTCATGATCGCGATTCCCTCGTTTCTATTCAGGATACCCACGTGCACGTGCAAACCGAAAATAAGATTACCCCGTGCCACATCTCTCATTTCATCGATCAATTCATCGTAACGAGGGTCGTCAGTAATAAGCTGATCTACCCAGTCAGCAAAGGGGTGTGTTCCGGCAGCGGCGACATGCAAATCCTGCGCGGCTGCCAGGTCGTGTATCATTTTCCGCAGATAGGTCACCTCTTCGCGGGCCTCGTGGATGTCGTGACAGATATTAGTACCAACCTCCACCATTGCCTGGTGCATTTCAGCTTTCACCCGCTCTTTCAGGATGATTTTTCCATCCTCGACCAGCTTCGACATATGCGAACGCAGGTTGCGAGTAACGGGGTCGATGGTCTGGAATTCCTCTTCAATTCCCAGAGTAAATACGCGTTCGGCCATTTTTGGAGTTTATTAGTTTATGAGTCGAAAATTTATGAGTTTATGAGCTTTAATGAGCATGAATTTTCATCCAAAACTCATGGACTCATAAACTTTAAACTCATAGACTCTCTATTCCTACGTTTCCTGTTACTTAGATTTTTTCGCTGGGGCTACTTTCTTGGCTGCGGGGGCTTTTTTAGGAGGAGCTACCTTTTTCGCAGGAGTTTCTTTCTTGGTAGACACTCCCTTCATCATATCGGCCACGGGTATTTGGTTGGTAGCGGACTTCATAAAACTACCCCAGGTGAGGTTGTTCATGCCTTCTTTGTGGTTTTGAGCGCGCTCAATAGCCATATTGGCGGCGGCCTCTACGACCCAGTCGAAGTTTTTCTGACCCACAGAATGGATGTCAGCATCAGGGGCGGGGTTGCAGAAGTCGATGGCAATGGGAATGCCATCGCGCACGGCGAACTCGACGGTGTTGAAGTCATAGCCTAGCGCGTTGCACAAGCGTAAAGTGTATTCGCGGATGGTCTTTAATAGTTTTTCACCCGCTTCACCTTTTGTATTCATTTCAGAAGTGTAGCGTTCATGGAACGGGTTGCGCGGCTCATAGGGCATAATGAGAACATCCTTTTGGCCTATGCAGTAGCAACGGAAATAGTCGTCGAACACTATTTCTTCCTGAAGCATCATGACCAATTGGCCAGTCTCACCGTG
Organism: Persicitalea sp.; assembly: GCF_041751555.1. Lineage (NCBI taxonomy): Bacteria > Pseudomonadati > Bacteroidota > Cytophagia > Cytophagales > Spirosomataceae > Persicitalea > Persicitalea sp. The sequence continues at coordinate 5,354 of NZ_JBGSXF010000192.1, forward strand.
CTTTTGCCACAAATCCTCAGGATTCCAGACTTTATAAACGCTTTTCCAGCCGCCACCTGAGTGGGGCTTCATGTAGGCGGGGAAACCGATGTACTCAAACATCTGCTCCCAGGCCAGGGGTGATTTCAGGTTACGGAAAGAGACATCATGCGTATCAGTCGGGCGCTCGTGAGAGGGGAGAAGTACTGTCTTAGGGACAGGAACGCCGATTTTTTCGGCCAAACAGTTATTAAAAAACTTCTCGTCAGCGCTCCACCAGAATGGGTTGTTTATGACCGCCGCTCCGCAAAGTGCGGCATTTTTCAGATACGCTTTATAAAATGGAACGTCTTGCGAGATGCGGTCAATGATGACTGCATATTCGGTGGGGTCAGCTTGTTTGACTTGTTCGATAGAGACGCCTTCGGCTCGGATGCCGTCAATGTTCTTTTCGTTGATGCGATTTACAAAAGCATGAGGAAAGGTGTTTTCCATGCCATAGAGTATGCCAATTTTTTTCATAGAGTAGTTTTTGATTCGACATTCTTAGGCTCCGCTCAGAATGACAATGTTAGTTAAAGATTATTACTATTATTTTTTTTATTGAAAGTAGGCAGTCGGGTGTTTGAAGCAGATAGCTCCTACATCATTTTAGATAAATAATCGGGGAACATCCTGTGCCAAAGCGGCCAATCGTGGAGTTCCCAACCACGGATGTCGGACCAATGGTCGATGCCTTTGTTATTGAGGATTCGAGTCATTGTCAGGTTAGCGTTCAGGCAAATATCCCATTCCGACGAACCCAGCACGATTTTCATATGGTTGTAGCGCCAGCCTTGCTCATTTGGGATGTAATCGATTGGATTATTGAAGTGCACGTTATCGTCATAGTACCCGCCCACGAAGGAACGGATGTCGAATGCTCCGCTCATGCTGATAAGATAAGCCACTTGCTCGGGATGACGAAAGGCGAAGTTGAACGCATGGAATCCACCGAAACTGCACCCTGCCACGCCGATTTTATCCACACTGCACTCACGCTGAATATAGGGTACCAACTCGTTGGTCAAAAACTTATCGTATTGAATGTGGTTCAATACCTTTTGAGCGGGTGTGAGGTGGCGTCCGTACCACGATTCTTTGTCGATGCCGTCGATGCAGTAGATTTTATACTTACCGGATTCAACCAATCCCCGCACTGAATCTATTAGCCCCATGCCTTTCGCTTGGTGGTGGTCGCCTAGGGTGGTTGGGAAAACTAAAATGGGATAGCCCCAATGCCCGTAAATTAACATGTCGATCGAGCGCCCCAAATGATGGGAATAGTAACTTATGTGGTTTTCTTGCAAGATGCTTTTTGATTTATCAGGAGGGACCTGCGAGTTTTTCTGAATTATGTTGCAAATCTAATCATTGTTTGTAAAATTAACTCGCTAGTTCTTACCGTTCTGATAGATCTATTCGAGCGCCAAGTACTATTCTACTTAATTATTTATATCTTTTGCCCGATCGCATTTCAACCGTAAATCAAGTGTTCACCGCCGAATCAGTCATTTCTGAACCGCTCCTATTTAAAGAAATGAGGCTGTATTCAGCCCATCTAAAGCGATTGGTCAAACTGACACTATTGCAGCCGGCTATATTGCCTGATACAATCCCTATGTCCGTTTTGCTGGTTTTCGACGGACAAGATTTTCCTGCCTTGCGAATGCAGAAAACTCTGGAAGAAAATTGTCTGGGGTTTCCTGAAAAGCCACTATTGGTAGTAGGGATTCATGCGAACAAAGATCGCATTTATGAATACGGTACTGCCTCTCAGCCTGACTACGCGTATCGGGGAAACAAAGCAGCCAACACTACGCATTTCGTGACATCTGAACTGATGCCTTACCTTAAGGCAAACTTCACTTTGTCTAAAAACCGTTCCGACTGGTCTGTTGCTGGCTTTTCGCTGAGCGGTTTGATGGCAATGGACATCGCCTGGCACCATTCTGAGTACTTTTCGCAGGTTGGCGTTTTTTCTGGCTCGTTTTGGTGGCGTCAGCGCGCGCTCGAAGATGATTATGAGGAGAGTGATCGCATAATGCATAGCATAATTCGCAACACGCCAAGCCGGCCGCCAATCAAATTTTGGTTTCAGACGGGTACCCGCGACGAAGAATCTGATCGCGACAACGACGGCATTATCGACTCCATTGACGATACGCTGGATTTGATTGCGGAATTAGAACGCAAAGGCTTTGCCTGGGGAAATGATATTCGGTACGAAGAAGTACAAGATGGGGAGCATCACCCAAGTACATGGGCAAAAGTTTTTCCAGATTTCCTACATTGGGTAATGAAGATGAAATCTTGAATTTACATCAAA
>NZ_JBGSXF010000193.1:0-3568 GCF_041751555.1 Persicitalea sp.
GTGAAAAGTGCCTCGCCAAAGCCGAACGCTTGAAACAGTACGACAATCTGACTATCGGTGCGCACCATGATTTGCCTACGCTTTGGAAGTTTGCCCAGAAACACGAAACACCCGCCACGCCCAACGTGCTGGCGATCTATACTTTGGGAAAAATTGCTGAGGACTTCAACCGCATCGGCGTCGAGAAACTACGGAAAGAAACCGAACGCAAATCGGGCTTACTGTATAATCTGGTGAAGAAGCACGAAAACTTCGAAGCTTCGGTGAAAGTACCGCGTCTGCAATCCCAAACCGTTGTGGTAGCCAATACAAAAATAGAATCAGCCACGATCATTGGTAAGCTCAAAGAAAAAGGTATGGTCATCGGTAGTGGCTACGGGGAATTTAAGAACTCGCAGGTCAGAATTGCGAATTTTCCCGCGACTTCGGTTGAGGAAACGGAGAAGTTGGTAAAGGCGCTAGGAGAGATTTGAATAGTTTTTTTGTAAAAATTGATGCAAAATGCTCAATGCTCCGATTGTCCCGGGATCTCGGGATAACCCGGATCGTCGAGTATCTGCACGGCCGTAGCCGGCCCCAGCGTCTTCCAATCCCACAGCACCCAAACTACCTTTTTATCCGGGGTCACTTCCACCAACTGCGGTCCTTTGCCATTTCCGCCGCGCGAGCAAATAATAGTATTGCCGTTGGCCAAACGCGTGGCACTTTGGGTGTTGATGAAGCGGTATTTTTCGGGCAAGTCCGTAGGGCGCAATTCCCAGACGATTTCCTTAGCGGGGTTCACTTCTCGGGTCAAAATGTCTTTTTCGTCAGTAATCAGCGTGTTGCCGTTCTTCAGGCGAATGGCAGCCCAGGGGGTTGATATGTCGTAACGCCAAATTTCATTGAAATCTTTATCGTACTCGACCACTTGCTTCATCGTCAAGAAAGGAACGAGGTACGTACCCTTCTCAGTCATGCGTATGCGCCGAAATTGGCCATGAACGTTAGCTGAATCGGTAGGAAGAACGTGGTCTACCTCGAATTGTTTGGTGTTAATGTTAGCTATGATAAGTTTGGCAGGAAGGCCGTTTTGCGCAAAAAGTACTTTATCCAAACCAATAGGCTGACACCCGTGTATTTCGGTACCCTTGGGGGCATCGTAGCGCCACACCTCCTCTTTCTTGGGATTCACGATAGCGATGTACTGCATCCGGGAAAATAAGATATTGCCATTGGAAAGCATCCAAACATCGTCGTATTCACAGCCGCCGCCCGTAGAGTACGTCCAAATCACTTTACCCTTATTGATGAGGTATAGGATGTTGTAACATTCCCCAAAGTACAGCATCGGGTGCTGGGCCAATCCGTTGCCCGGCAGGTCGTCGGGTACCGGGACTGCGTCAAACTTTCGCGGTTCGACCAGAGTTTCAGCCGGGCCTAGTTTTGGGACATCGGGTGCAGTGTACAGATGCAGTATATCCATTAATGGGGTCGCCGTGGCTGATCTTGAAACCTGCTGACCATAACCTGTTGTAGTCAAGGCAATGCAAACGAGAATCATTATGACCCGCTGAATACGCTGTTTTCTATTCATTTGCTTATTATTGGGGGGGAGGTGGAAATGTACTTTGGGAAAGAAATTCATTCTTAGAGGTCTCCAGTCAGAAAAGTGTCATCCTGCACTTATTCTACCCGCTGTTGGGGCATTTATCCACTCGCGCGGCACACTATTAGTACTGAAGATTTCAAATCAAAATACTATTTTAGAAATGCCAGAAGTCTCAAAGGAAAACTCAGCCGTAGCCAATGTAGAGTCCATGGCCAAATGGATGGATTCCCGATTTACCATTCCCGGTACCAATATCAAATTCGGTTTGGATGCGCTGGTAGGACTCGTACCGGGGGTTGGCGATTTCGCTACCCTCGCTATTTCCGGGTATATGATCACCATCCTAGCCAAAAACGGGGCCAGCGGATTTGTGGTGGCCCGGATGGCTCTCAATATCGTGATCGATGCGCTTCTTGGCTCCGTTCCTATTTTGGGGGATATTTTTGATGTGGCTTTTAAGGCAAACATCCGCAACATGAAGCTCATGCGCGAGCATTACGTGGAAGACCGCCATAAAGGTGGCGCGTGGAAGATCGTAGTACCTGTGATGCTGGTACTTGTAGTGTTATTGGGTGCCTTGGCTTGGTTGAGTTACAAGTTTTTTGTGTGGGTGTTTGCGTGAGTTCCACTTTCGGCCAAAGTCCATTAGGGTCAAAGAATTACCTATGAAAGCAAGATTCCAAATTAAGTCTTTGAGCACATTTAAAGTACCCTCGGTGTGCACTGTTCCTGTTTACGCTTCCTGGTACTCGGAGGAAGTTTTATGATTTATTTAATCTTATATTAATAATGTAATAAGAAACTCTGTTCCTTGTTGGTCAGAGGACTTACATGATAGCTCCCCCCCATACGCCTTTACAATATCATAGGCCAGACTCAGCCCCAAGCCCGTTCCCTAGCCCGTGGGTTTAGTAGTGAAGAATGGTTGGAATATTCATTAATCCCAAAGGTAAAGGCTGTGACCCACAGCCTTCCTTTCGGGGATGTTGTTCTTTATAAATGGCTGGCAGCACCAGGTTCAGCAATAAGTGCTTCCAAAGAAAGATTGAGTCCTCGGTGCAAATTGCGGATCATCTGCAAGGAAAGTGTCCGCTTCCGGTTGAGTACCTTTGACACATTACCTTTGTTTCCGATATAAGGCACCAAATCCTCTTGCGAAAGCCCCAGCTCTCCCATCCTGATCTTGAGCTATTCGATAGGGTCAGGCTCTTCGATGGGAAAATGTTCTTCCTCGTACTTATCGACAATCATGGCCAAAATTTCCAATTCGTCCGCCTCAGCGGTATTCGGCTCGGCTTTCCATAATGCGCGGATTCTAGTGAGGGCAGCCTGGTAGTCGGCTTCGTTATGAATGAGTTTGATCGTCATAAGTCTTTTATTTTTATCTTATCGTAGTCAGGTAGTCAGCACGAGTACTTAGCCAAAGTACGAACACTTTCCCGAACTTTTCCCCAACGCAAACGATTATTTGAAACACATTAAGTTTCGTTTCATTTGCGTCCCAACCTCCCGCCCAAAGACTCCACTTCCCAATCGCTCCGCAAACGGTTTTCGGCTTTGCAGAATTTGCCGCCGTTTTTTCGGCTGGTCTGGAACACCAACAAGCCGCTGACGATCGGTAACGTCGTGTTTCGGCTGCTAAAAGCCGGGTTTCCGGTCGTGATGCTGTACATCGGGAAAGAGATTATCGACGAGGTGATTCGGCTTATCGCCGATGGAGGCTCGCAGCGGTACCTGTGGACGATGGTCGCGGCGGAGCTGGGGCTGACGGTCTTTTCGGATTTGCTGAGTCGGATGATTGGCTTGTGCGACAGCTTGCTGGGCGATTTGGTAGCGAACAAAACCTCCGTCGATCTGGTGCACCACGCGGCGCAACTGGATTTGTATCAGTTCGAGAATCCGGTTTTCTACGACAAACTCGAACGCGCCCGCCGCCAAACCACCAGTCGCACCGTGCTGCTGACGCAGGTACTTTCG
>NZ_JBGSXF010000194.1:0-22079 GCF_041751555.1 Persicitalea sp.
CCGCAAGTCAACGCCTAGTTTGGTCAGATCGTCCACGGGCGATAGGGCCGTGATGGACTGCGTTAGAGCCGGGGTGCGCAGCGGCTCTGTGGAACTACCCGTAATCACCCGCTCCAAATCGCTGGCCGAATCCGCGCCAGCGGGGATTTTGCGGGTAGTTTGCGTGATGACTATGATGGTGGGCGTACGCGGAACGAGTGCGTCGTTGGTAGGCGGCGAATTCAAAAAGGCCTCCCGTTGCTTATTGAACTCACTCTTCAAGGTACCCGGAGTCCGCGCGTCATTTGAAAGACCCGACAGCGAAGGTGCATCATTTAACGCAGGAGAAGAATTATCTCTTACAGCGACAGGGTTTTGGGGTGCCGAAGGATGGGATTGGCGACTGGTTTCAGCGGCTATACGCTCGGGAGAGCCAGTCGAGGTCGAAGGGGAAAAAACCAAGGGCGCATCTCTCTTATCTTCGCCCTTAGCCATTCGCTCCCTATGGTCGATCGAAGAACCCAACGATGTTACTCCCGGCGATTCGATGCCGGGGGCAGCCACCGCAGGTACTTCCGTGTCGGGTGCTTGTGTGGTATTTGCCGGATTGGGCGACGATGGCGTGTGGGTAGTTAGCTGTGGCTGTTCACTGCTTTGACTATCATCTAGTTGCAGGATTGGCCAGCTTACCAGCAGCAGCGCCGCTACGGCCGCAGCAGCGTACCACACCTTCGGATTTTTCCACCACAAAAGCGGCACGACGGCCGCTTCCTCCCCGTCGAGACGCTTTTCGATGGCGTCCCAAGCCGCAGGCGGTGGAGTTTCGGCGGCGGATTCGAAGGCCCGCTGCCACTCTTGTTCAAATTTGGGTTTTTCTGATTGATTCATTGTCGAATCGTTGTTCTTGGTTCAATTTTTTCTGTAAAAGGCCCCTCGCCCGCGAGTACTGCGACTTCGAGGTGCCTTCCGAAATGCCCATCAAATCGGCTATCTCGTTGTGCTGATAACCTTCGATGGCGTAGAGGTTAAAAACGGTCCGACAACCCGGCGGTAGTTCATGAATGAAACCTAAAAGCTGCTGCATCTGGAAGCCCGACAGCGTGGCTTCGGCGTCGGACAAGTGGTTGTCGTAGGTATGGACGTCGTTCAGTTCCAGAGTATATTTCTGCTTGCGTATGTGCTTAAGCGCCGTATTAACCACAATGGATTTCATCCAGTATTGCAGCGGGGCGTCGCCCCGGAAGGCGACAATGTTCTCATATATCTTAATAAAAGCATCTTGTAAAACGTCCTCTGCATCGGCCCGGTTTTTGACGTAGCGCAGGCATATAGCGAACATTTTGCCCCCAAAAACGTCGTACAGACGCTTCTGGGCAGTTCGCTCGTGCTGGCGACAGCCGTTTACCAATTCCTGTTCATTTTCTATCATCCGAAGGTAAGGGGTGCTTCGATTGGCTCGTTAACTTTGGTAAGAGCCAGCGTGGTGATAAAAGGTTGGAAGAGATTGTGGATTTTTTTTGTAAAGAATATCAAATTGTGGAAATAACGCCGGGAATGGATAGTTTTGTCTTTTTCAAATTTCCTTCCTCATGCAACCACGCTATAAAAAATGGCTTTTCTGGATTTTTAGCTTGGGAGGCGGGCTTATTTTGCTGGGGCTACTGCTGTCGTGGTGGCTACCCATTTTTTTCAAGGACAAACTGGATAGTTCTTTAAAGGAATCGGTCGTCAACGCCTCCGACAGCCTGTACCAGATTAGCTACGAGGATATTGAGCTGAATATCCCGATGGGGAATGCCGAAGTGCGAGGCGTGAAGCTTACCCCCGATTCTACAGTATACCGAAAGCTCGTGCAGGCAAAAAAAGCTCCCAACGATCGCTTTGATTTGCAGGCAGTGAGGGTACGGCTAACGGGTATATCGTTGTGGCGGCTGCTGTTTTTCAAATCACTTCGCATGAGCAGCGTGCTGATTAGCAGGCCTGTGGCGCACATTGTCCACGATCCCAAAGATTACAATAAGAACAAGCCAAAAAAATCGCCCTACGAACTAATCAGCAAGGTGCTGAATTCGATTCGGATTGACAAGATCAGTCTCGACAACGTGGACTTTACTTACGAAGATCTTCAAGACGCGTCGAAAGAACCTCAGAAGAGCGAACTGAAGAAACTGTATTTGGACGTGACTGATTTCGTACTAGATGAAGAATCCGAACGGGATACGAGCCGCCTGTTTTATTCCGATAATATCAGTCTGCGAGCCGAGGGCCTGGAATTGCCCTCTGGTAACAAACTGTACGTATTCAAAATGCAGGAATTAGGCTTCTCATCACAAGACAGTGTTTTACAGGTTAAAAACGTCTTCTATAGGCCTACCTTATCCAAGAACGAATTTAGTAAGGCACGGGGCTTCGCGGCGGACCGTCTGAATCTGGAATTCAAGAATATCAAAGCGACACAGGTGGACGTGAAGCGGTTTCTGATGGATCGTCAGCTTTTTGCCAAAAAACTTTATATCGACGCTGGGCTGATCGACATCGATAAGGATAAGCGCTACCCCGTTGACCCCGTCGTAAAAAACTTCGACTACCCGCACCAAATTCTGCTGAAGGCCAAAACGAAGGTCGGCTTTGAGACGGTGTATCTCAAAAGTACCCGCGTTCGCTACGGCGAGTTGAATCCGAAGACGGAACGGCGGGGCGCGGTTTATTTCGACGGTACCCATGGTACAATTACCAACCTGACCAACGACTCAACCTGGATCAAAAAAGACGCAAAATGCCGCGTCAATGTTCAAACCCGCTTCATGGGGTCGGGTGATCTGAGCGCTTACTTCATCTTCAACCTGGCCTCACGAGCGGGTGATTTTAGCTGCGGTGGCACAATGAATCGCTTCGATATGAGCCAGGTCAACGGCGTGACGGAAGCCCTGGCTCTCGCCTCGGTCGAGTCGGGCAATCTCACCAAGTTAAAATTCAATATCGACGCCAACATCGTTCAGTCGACCATCAAAATGCAGCTAGAATACGATGATCTGCGGGTAAACGTGTTAAAAGTAGATGACAAAACCGGAAAACTAGCAAAACGCGGGTTTCTTTCACGGGTAGTTAATAACGTCATCCTTAATGAAAACAACCCCCGTAGAAACCGTCCCATCCGTGTCGGTGATGGCGAGGTATTGCGGGCAGAAGACGAATCATTTTTCAATCTGATCTGGCACACGATCTTCGTGGCTATCAAGGATGTAGTGATCGGGCGGGGGAAGTAGAACCCAGCCCGAAGTTATATTCAGCGCTGGTACTTTCGGTTTGTTCCTTGGGCGTGATGGAATAACACATGGTCAGGGGTTTCCGTATCCCAGGCTCAGCGTACTCAAAACCCTGTTCCCACAATTTTCTCTAATTTTGCGAACTTATTTATCCAGTGGAGGTGGCATCGTACAAAGATATTGTCCACCCGCACCGGCGTACCGGTCCACTGTCAACTGTCAATTAAAAAAAAGTGAGCGAACAGGAAATACTGCGCCGCAATAAGCGCGAAGAACTGATGAAATTAGGGATCGATCCCTACCCCGCCGCCGAGTACCTCGTGAACGCCACGGCGGCCGACATTCTGAAAAACTACGAAAACCACAAGCTGGACTACAAAGGTGTGGCCCTGGCCGGGCGGCTAATGAACTTCCGCATCATGGGCAGCGCGTCCTTTGCCGAGTTGCAGGACAGCACCGGAACGATTCAGGTGTATTTCCGACGCGATGACATTTGCCCCGGCGAAGACAAGACGTTCTACAATACCGTTTTTAAAAAGCTGCTCGACATCGGCGACATCATTGGCGTGAAGGGTTTCGTGTTCACCACGCAAACGGGCGAAATATCGGTTCATGTGCAGGAATACACGATTTTGAACAAGTCGCTGCACCCGCTGCCCGTTGTAAAGCGCGACGATGACGGTAACGTTTACGACGGCTTCACCGATCCCGAACTGCGCTACCGCCAACGCTACGTAGATTTGATCGTCAACCCGCACGTGCGGGAGGTTTTCAAGAAACGGGCGCGGATGATTACGACCATGCGCGGCTATTTCGACGAAAAAGGCTGGCTGGAAGTAGAAACGCCTGTGCTACAAGCCATCCACGGCGGTGCGGCGGCGCGACCCTTCGAGACGCACCACAATGCGCTGGACATGAAACTCTACCTGCGCATCGCAACGGAACTACACCTGAAAAGGTTGATCGTCGGCGGCTTCGAGGGTGTATATGAGTTTGGCAAACTGTTCCGCAACGAGGGCATGGATCGCACCCATAATCCTGAGTTCACGACCGTGGAGTTATACGTGGCCTATAAAGATTACGAATGGATGATGCGGATGGTGGAAGAGTTGCTGGAAAAAGTGGCCGTGGCTGTCAATGGCAGCACCAAAACTACCTTTGGCGGTGCCGAACTGGATTTCGCTGGTCCGTACCCGCGCCTGAGTATCACTGACGCCATCAAACAACACACCGGATTAGACGTGGAGACGATGGATGAGGCCTCGATCCGGCAGCAGTGCCGTGCCTGGGGAATGGACGTGAACGATACCATGGGAAAAGCGAAATTGATCGACGAGGTCTTCGGGGAGAAGGTCGAGGAACACATCATCCAGCCGACCTATATCATCGACCACCCGGTGGAGATGTCGCCGCTGACTAAGAAACACCGTAGCAAAAAAGGTGCGGTAGAGCGATTCGAACTATTCGTGAATGGCAAGGAAATCGCGAACGCCTACTCGGAGTTGAACGACCCAGTTGATCAGAAGGAACGCTTCGAAGATCAACTTAAATTGAAAGAGCGCGGTGACGATGAGGCGATGGCGATGGACGACGATTTTCTTCGCGCCCTTGAATACGGCATGCCGCCCACTGCGGGTATTGGCATTGGCATCGACCGCCTGGCTATGTTGCTGACCGACAACGCCAGCATTCAGGAGGTCATTTTCTTCCCACAGATGCGCCCCGAAAAGAAGTCGGAAGTCGCCACTAACGCCGACTACGAAGCGGTGGGTGTGCCGGCGGTCTATATTCCGGCTTTGCAAAAAATGGGCTTTATGACCATCCCAGCTCTGAAAGCTGCTAATCCCAACAAAGTCTTCAACGACCTGGGTGGAATGCGTAAGAAGTTAAAAATAGACGCGCCAATGCCTAAAAAGGAGGATGTCGAAGGCTGGATCTCTTGAAAAATCCTTTTTTGACTTTCATAATCACCCCGTTATTGTTAAGATTCCCCCTCTCCATTCAAGGAGAGGGGGGCAGGGGGTAAGGTGAAAAGTAAACCTATATCTTACTTATTTGCGCAGCGTTCAATCCTTTTTTGCCCTCCACGACCTCGAATTCTACGCGGTCGTTTTCGCGAATCGTCAGGCCATCTAGCCCCGACACGTGAACGAAGATGTCTTGATTCGTTTCGTCCTCCACGATGAAGCCGTACCCCTTAGCTTCATTGAAAAATTTTACCGTACCTGTCTGCATAATGATAAAAATCAGGTTAAAAAAAGCTTTGCCTACAAATAAAATAAATTCGTTTTGAAAAAATCAGGCTGGGCCGAATAATTTGCATCTGATCGCGCAAAGTGGTACTTTGTACCTTTTAAAAGAAAAAAACTATGGATCGGATTCGTTACTACGTAGAAGATCAGGCGTTTGGGGTGTGCGCTAAGCTGGGAGAGAAGCTCAGTTTTTCGGCAAGCAGCATCCGGCTGTACTTCATCTATGCCTCCTTTCTTACCTTCGGCTCACCCATCATCATCTATCTGGTATTGGCCTTTTGGATGGAGGTGCGCAAGCACCTGCGCCGCCACCAAAGCCCCACCATCTGGGAATTCTAGCTGAAAAGCTTTCTTTCGAGCGACCTTACAGTAGGGGTAGTTCGGAAAATCTTCTTTTTCCTTTCACGAAGTACTCCCACACCACGCTGCGGCGGTACAAGCTCGCTTGTCGGGGCGGACGATTACCGCGCTCGTTGAGGTGCGGTACCAGGCGGTAAAAGGCAAAGTGCGCCCGCGCGATGGCCCACACGTCGGGCCAGGCCCCGGCCATCATAAACCGAACGCTCGAAATGCCGTCCAGCACCAGCCGCGCCAGCAGCACCCGCACCCGCTGCCCAAGGGGCATGTTTTTGTAGATCATCATCAGATTGTTGCGGTAGTTCAGGAAGGTCTTGCGCGGGTTGGACTTGTGCAACGTGCCGCCACCTACGTGATATACTTCGCTATCGCCGCAGCATACAATTCGCCACTTTCGATTGAGCAACCGCCAACAGAGGTCTATCTCCTCCATGTGGGCAAAGTACCTTTCATCAAACCCTTTGGCTTCCCAGAAAGCCGTGGCTCGCATAAAAAGGCAGGCTCCCGTGGCCCAAAACACATCGACTGTAGCGTCGTACTGCCCGTGATCGGCCTCGCAGGTGTCGAACAACCGTCCCCGGCTATACGGATAGCCCAGAAAATCCATATAACCACCCGCTGCTCCGGCGTACTCGAAGTGTGTTCGGTGGTTAAAGTCCTTAATTTTAGGCTGGCAAGCCGCTACACCGGGATTGTTTTCCAGGTAATCCAGCATGGGCTCTACCCAGTTGGGTGTTACTTCTACGTCGGAATTGAGTAGCACGTAGTAGTCGGCTTCGATCTTGGAAAGCGCGTAATTATAGCCGCCCGCGTAGCCTTTGTTGTCGGGAATGATCAGCACCTGAACATCAGGCAATTCCTCCAACCACGTCAATGACTGATCGGTAGAGGCGTTATCAGCCACCCAGATCTCGCAGTTCGGGGAGAACCGCCGCACCGAAGGCAGGAATTGTTCCAGGTACTTCTGTCCGTTGTAGTTGAGGATGACGATGGCAACCTGTTTCATCAAAAACAAAAAGTCCGGTTCTAAGCTAAAACCGGAAGCAAAGAGGGATAGGGAAAAAGAGAATGGCTATTTCATTAAATTACCTAAATCCAAACCAGGGATATTAGGCATCATGCCCTGCGTAGATTTTTGCAGATGCTCTTTGATCTTTGGCTCAATGGTTTCCATAGCTTTGTTCATAGCCGCCACGACAAGGTCCTGCAGCATTTCCTTGTCCTCTGGCTTGATAAGGTCACTGTCGATCTCTAAGCCAATAACTTTTTTCTGACCGTTCACGGTCACGCGCACAAGACCAGCGCCTGACTCCGCTGACTCGGTGATGCTGCCGAGTTGCTCTTGTGCTTCCGCCATGCGAGCCTGCAAGTCTTTCATCTTGCCCATCATGCCTGATAGGTCCATGTTTCCTAACATAGTTTTTTAGATATGAGATATTAAATTATGAAATTCGGTGAAGTGCCGATAGCCAAAGATAACACCTTTACCGCAAAAGTAACACGGTGCCGTTTTTAACGAACTCTTTGCCCGTATTGTCACGGATAATGACTTTGTACACGTACTGTCCCTGCGGGGCGCGGTCATTGTTGATGGTACCGTCCCAGCCCGTTGTGGCATCGGTAGTTTGGAAAACTGACTGCCCCCAGCGGTTGTAGATGATCATCTGGAAATTATCGTAAAAGGATCCGTTTGGCTTAAAAGCGTCATTGATCCCGTCGCCATTGGGCGAGAAAGCATCGGGCAGGAACAGTGCGGCTTCGCGACGGTAAAGGATAACATTGGAATAACTCAAAAACGCGCCGTTCTTGGAGCGGGAGCGAATTTGGTACTCGAATTCCTGCTCATTGGGATCATCGAACTGCGGATCGTAGTTGACGTTAGAGCCGACGCCCGTTTCTGAGGCCGCCCCGCCCTTATTTAGTTTTATGACAAAATACCCCCCTACGTTATCCGTAAAAGACGGCTCGCCCGTCCATTTCAGGATACTACCCTCGTTTTTGAGGAATATGGTACAAATGGGAGGGCTAGGTTCAGAGCGGTTACCACAGGCGTTTTCATACATGATTCGGTAACAATAGGAGCGCTCTGAGGTTTTGGCCTTTACATCGGAGTAGCGGTTGGTATTCTCCGTAGCGCCTACTTCCTGAAACCCGCCATCGGGATTGGTGGAGCGCTCGAAAATCATTTTGTAGGTAGGTGTCGTCCCTTGCGAGGGTGGAAAAGCCACCAACGATACGCTGCCGTCCTGCTCTACACTGACAATGGCTTGGGTAATGGCACCAGGCTTCAAATCCGACTTGGCCGTGACTTCCACCGGAGCCGACTTAGACTCCACTTTCCCGACCGTAGCGACTATCTGATAGCGGTACGACACGCCGCACTCCACGTCGTTATCCACGTAAGAAACATCCTCAACTTTGGTAAATCTTTTGATTCGGTTGCCGTTGCGCAGCAATTCGTAGCTCCTGAATTCTCCCGCTTGGGGGTACTGGCTCCAGGTAAGAATGTTACGCTCACTTTCGGCCTTACCGTTTAGCACCACGGTGCAAACCTCGTTGGATTCGGTTACGTTTCCACAGGCGTCGGTAGTAGCTATTTTGAGGCAGTGGACTTTTTTAGGATCTAGTGATTGCAGCGTCAGTTCTACCTTACCTGCTTTCGACGACTTGACGCCGGAACCAACGTAGTTGCCCGTTCCGGTTTTCACCATCACTTCCGACTCTACGCCAGCCAGCCCCTCGAAGCTAAGACCGATGGAGCCGTCGGCCCGGGCATCCACCTGGCTGATCGCGATCTTTTCTACTTTCGTGCCATCGACCTGTACCCTTAGCGTTTCCCGCTGACTACCTGAGCAGTTCCCGTCTTTATAAGTGGCTCTGTATCGGATTATGCGGGTACCTGTGCCGAAAAAATCGTGCTCCTTTTGCAGCGCGTCGCCCTTATTGATGTATTCCACGGCCGAGCCATCGTTCCAGTCGAGTTCGATTTGGTCATACTGTCTGGTGGTACTATCGTCCGCAAAAGCAAGCTTGACGATGCCGCCTGGGCAGGAGGTTACGGTTACTTTGGGTGGTGTAATGTCACGTACAACTACCTCGCGACAGGCTGTGATTCCTGTGGCCCCGCTGCTACCCACCTGCAGGATGCGGTACTTGCCGGGCTTAGTGTAGGTAAAAGTGGTAGAGGTAGTTAAAGTAGGCGTAGCTTCTCCCTTATAATCATAGACAAAGTTGATGTTGTTGGCCCCTGCGATGGTGTTGCTCACATCGACTTTGAAAGGCGCACAGCCAATGATCGGACCGGAACCGCCGACTCCGTTGATTGAGAAGCCACCTCCGCCTTTCTGGCACAAATCCTGTGCTCCGGCTACCGCTCCTGTCCCGATAACCATCCACACGAGCCAGATCCAGCGGAATCTGCAATGTAACATCCTTATTCTGAGTAAATCTTGTTCCAAAATCTTTTTGAAAAATAGATTGTTATCGCACGAAACGTAGTTGGAAAGAAACGGAAGCCCGCGAACCTTTGTTTCCCCATTGTCAAAAGTAACGCTTTCCGAACTAAGGGTTTACCTTTACGGCTTACAACGCCCTGAGCGGCGAAACTATTTTTCATCGACTGAACTAATGAGCAACAATAATACCAAAATCCAGCTCGACTCCATAGAAGATGCTATCGCGGATATAAAGGCGGGTAAGTTGATTATCGTGGTGGACGACGAAGACCGTGAGAATGAAGGCGATATGATCGGTGCGTCCGAAATGTTTACGCCCGAACTCGTCAATCTCATGACGCGCGAAGGCCGGGGACTCATCTGCGTATCGCTGACCGAGGAACGCTGTCAGGAGTTGGGGCTCGATATGATGGTACAGGTCAATACGGCCGCCCATGAAACCGCCTTTACCGTGTCCGTCGATCTGCTGGGTGGTGGCTGCACAACGGGTATTTCGGCCTCCGACCGCGCTCAGACTATTCTGGCTCTGGTCAATCCCGAGACAAAACCGGAGGATCTGGGTCGTCCCGGCCACATTTTTCCTCTGAAAGCTAAGCAAGGTGGCGTACTGCGCCGTAGTGGCCACACCGAAGCTTCGCTTGACTTCGCCCGTCTGGCCGGACTGACGCCTTCGGGCGTATTGGTGGAAGTACTGAACGAGGACGGTTCGATGGCCCGTCTGCCTGAATTGCGCGTAATCGCCGATCGCCTGGATATGAAGTTGGTGACGATCAAGGATTTGATCGCCTACCGCCTGCGGGAGGAGTCGCTCATCAAGCGTGAAATTGGTGTGGATATGCCCACCGAATGGGGACATTTCGACTTGATCGCTTACCGACAAATCAATACCAACGAACTGCACCTGGCTTTGGTGAAAGGTACTTGGGAAGAAGATGAACCCGTACTGGTACGAGTGCATTCTTCCTGCATGACGGGCGATATTTTTGGCTCCTGCCGCTGCGACTGCGGCAGCCAACTCCACGCTGCAATGGACCTGGTGGATAAAGCGGGGAAAGGGGTGGTAGTTTACATGAATCAGGAAGGGCGCGGGATTGGTCTTTTGAACAAACTGAAAGCTTACAAGTTGCAAGAAATGGGCCGCGACACCGTAGAGGCCAATATTGAACTGGGCCTACCGATGGACGCGCGTGATTATGGCGTAGGTGCGCAGATTCTGCGGGATTTAGGAATTTCCAAAATAAAATTGATTTCCAATAACCCCAAGAAGCGCGTCGGCCTGATGGGCTATGGTCTGGAAATCGTGGATACGGTTGGAATCGAGATTGCCTCGAACCCGCACAATGAAAAGTACCTGCTTACCAAGCGGGATAAGATGGGGCATAGCCTTTTGAACTTGTCTACGGCAGTAGGCGGAAGAGCTGAGAGTTAGAGGTCAAGGTATTTCTTCGAACAATGAATAGAATTCGGAAAGCGATTACTGACGCCGATATTTTGAAATGCCGCCGGGTAGTGCAGGCGCTGCGACCTTTGCTGAGTGATGAGGTGTACGAAGAAGCCGTTCGCCGAACTTTGGCGGACAATCGCCAGATGATTTTTATCGAAGAGGACGGCGAAGCCGCTGCCGTGGTGGTGTTCGAGACGGGTTACAACCTTTACCGGGGTAAATACGTGTACGTGGACGACCTTTCGACACTGCCCGAAGCACGTGGCAAAGGCTACGCCGGGCAACTACTCGACTGGGTCATCGACTACGCTCGCCGCGAGAAGTTCGACCAGGTACATCTGGACTCGGGCGTGAGCGAGGCTCGCACCGACGCCCACCGCCTGTACCTCAACAAGAGAATGCAGGTGACGAGCCTGCACTTTGCTTTGAAAGTGTAAATTTCCCCTCGGTCCCACCGATTATTTTTTCCTATGGCAGAGATTCGTTTGTCCCGTCGCGAAAAGTGGATCGAACTTACCGCGCAAATCGGCTTGATCTCCATCGGTCTCGTGTACGTCCTAGTGGGAGTTCTTACTTTTGCCAGTTCGCTGGGCATCGGTGATAGCGTCAATAAGGGCAAAGTTTCCCAGATTCTGCGTTGGGTGCAGGATTTGGTATTCGGACAAATCCTGCTGGCGATCGTTACTGTGGGTTTGCTCTGCTACACCGTCTGGCGGTTCATCGAAGCCATCATGGATACCGATAATAAGGGCAACGGTCTGCATGGGCTGGCCCTGCGGGCGTCGTACCTTTCTTACGGCGCAGTCTATGGCGCCCTGACTTATTACGCCGCCCGGCTTTTTTTGAGCGGAGGTGGCAGCACCTCGGAAGATTTGGAAGGAAAACCCCGCGAAACCGTGGCCCAATTGCTTCTGGAACTACCCTACGGCCGATGGCTGGTGGCGGCCTTCGCACTGGGAACGGCGGGCGTCGGCGTTTTTCAAATCTACCTTTCGCTGTCTGGTACTTACCGCCAGATTATCGAGGAATGCAAAATCGATACCCGCGCCAAGGAAATACTCATCCGCTCGGGTCAAATCGGCTACTTCGCCCGCGCTATCGTGTGGCTGATCATCGGATACTTTCTGTTGGAAGCCGCCTGGCAGTCCGATTCCAGCGCCGCGGGCGATTCCCACACCGCCCTTAACTACCTCGAATACGAATATGGCACCCTCACATTGGCCACTGTTTCGCTGGGACTCGTTTGTTACGGCATTTTTATGTTCGCCCGGGCCAAGTACCAGCCGATTTTCATAAAGTGATGCGATGGTACAGTTTTAGTGACACATCAGCTGCTCCTGCCGTCCATCAGCCGCGGCGATCAAAGAAAAACTGTCCTCCACTTTCCATCAACTAGATGTCTTCCTCTACGCCAAATGCTCCCTCCCGCGATCAATGGATTGAAATTGCCGCCCGTACGGGCCTGACTGCCAAAGGAATTGTCTATTCGCTAGTGGGCATCCTCACGTTTATGGCTGCCTTTGAAATGGGCACTGGCGATGACAAGGGCGGCAAGTCGCAGGCCCTGGAATGGATCGAAGAGCAACCTTTCGGACAAGTTCTGCTGGGCCTGATTGCCATCGGATTACTGTGTTACAGTGTCTGGCGATTGGTCGAGGCTTTTTTGGATACGGAAGACAAAGGCAGCGACGCCAAAGGTCTGGTCGTGCGCTCGCGTTATGTTTTCAGCGGCCTGATGTATGCGGCCTCTACCTTCTACGCCGCCAAACTCTTGTTCGGCAGCGGCTCAGATGACGGTAGTGATACCCGAGAGACGGTGGCTCAAAAACTCCTGCAGCAGCCCTACGGCCAATGGCTGGTTGGGGCAGTTGCCCTAGGGGTGATGGCCGTCGGCGTATATCAAGCCTATTACTCCCTCTCCGGCAAGCACCGCAAGAAAATTCAGAAGACGAAGCTGGATAACAAAGTAAAGGAAACGCTCCTGGCGTCTGGGAAGGTGGGCTACATCGCGCGGGGTATTGTGTGGCTACTCATTGGTTATCTATTCTTGCGAGCGGCTCTGCAATCCGACTCCAGCGAGGCAGGTGGCTCCGATTCGGCTTTTAGTTTTTTAGAACAAGCCTGGGGTTCCTGGGTGCTGGCCATCGTAGCGCTGGGGCTGGTTTGTTACGGCATTTTCTCTTTCGTGCGGGCAAGGTACCAACCCGTCAATACCTAGGCGCTATTTTCTGGTTTTTGTAGAAAAATAAAATCCCCGCGGGCAACCCTCCGGGGATTTTTGGCATTACTGGTATTGAAGACAATTAGAAGTACTGTTTCTTTACTCATTTTCACCCAACCCTCGCCTACGTTTTGCAGGAAATCGTCCGCCAGTGCCAACGGCAAAACCCCTTCGCCCAAAAGCGACTGTACGACCGCTACGCGGATCGGCTTTATCGCCTGTGCCGTCGCTACGTGCCGAAGGCGATGGAAACGGAGGAGGTTTTGATGAACGGTTTTTTGAAAATATTCAAAGCCATCACGGCCTTCGAGTACCGCAGCGACGATGAGCTGGAAGTGTGGATGAAGCGGATCGTGGTCAATGAAGCTCTGATGCACCTGCGAAAAACCAAAAAGGATCAATGGCTTTTTGCAGATGTGGATTTGGAAGAAACCCCATTTGCCGCTCAGCCCGCCACAGCGGAAAGCGACCTGCATGCCGAAGGAATTCACGACCTGATTTTGCATCTGCCCGACGGCTATAGAACGGTTTTTTGCCTCCATGCCATTGAAGGTTACACGCATCAGGAAATTGGCACGATGCTGAATATCAGCGAGAATACCTCAAAATCACAGCTTAGTAAGGCCCGTATGGCCTTACAGAGTTTACTGATAAAAAACGGATACAGCTATGGAAAATAACGAACTGGACGACCTCTTTCGAAGCAACGCCGACTACCTGGCCGACGAGCCCGTCCGCGACTTCGATAAGGCAGCCTTCTGGCAGCAGTTGCAAACCGGACTACCCAAAAAGGCGGAACGGCAACGCGCACTGGCCGCCTGGTGGTGGGCCGCCGCCTCGGTACTCTTAGTCGGAGTTTTTGGAGGAATTTGGTGGATGCAGTCAGCCCAGCCGGAAGTTGAAACGCTATCTACACAGGAAGTTAATCTTACCGAAAAGCCTGCATCACTTGAAAGTACCCCGTTGCAAACTCGTGTAGCGGAGGCTCGCTCTCAAACCTCTGCAAGAGGGAGCAAAGTAGAGCATGCACCATCCTCCAGACGACGTGAACTAGCGAATGGAAACCGAGAACCCGAGCGAAATTACAGTCTCACTATACTACCGGACCCCCCCCCTCCGACTAGGGTAGCGGTCGAGTCCGCCGCCATCGAGCAACCAATTCCTATCATTCTTCCAGTGCCCGTGGAGGTAGTTGGTTCCCTAACTCACGAAGAGCCCGCGCTCCGTGTAGTTCACATCAACGAAATCCGAGAGCGCAAGCAGCAGGAAGCCAAAGCGCGGTCACGGGTGGCGTTTCGGATTGGACTCCCACCCGGTTCGCAGATAACGACACCAAGCGATAATAAGACTCTGCTGAATATTCCCATTCAGCGCTAGATTCTAGTTTCTCACCTTTATTTAAACAAAATCCAATGAACCGATTATTTTTGTGCATCGCTCTCCTGTTGGGGAGCGTCACGGTACCCCTTTTGGCTCAACCTGACCCTGAATTCAATTCGGAACTCAACGCCGATGCCTTTAAGAAAGAGTATCTTGGCTTGCTGAACACGGCCTCTTTCGAAGTAAAACTGTCAAAGGGAAATGTACTGCTACTAAAATCCAAAAAGTACTCCCAGTTAAAGCTTGTACAGCGTCCCGACTCTCTGGTGCGCTTGTTTTGGGACGACTACCGCCCCGCTATCGAAGGACTTCCCGAAGATACGGACGGCCTATCGGTTCACTACGCATTAGATGACAACGAAGAGCCGCAACTTCGGTGGAAAAAGTACCCGCAAAGTACGCGTGATTTCATGGTAGTGGATAAGGAGCTTGTCTATGTGAAAAATGTGCAGGACACGCTAAAAATAGTAGTGAACAGGAATGACCAGGAAGCAGAAATGCTCCTGCTAGCCAATGACCTCAAAGACGTTTCAATGCTCCTCGAAGAAATGCGCGAAAAAACTAGCTTCCTGTTTGAAAAAATGGAGAAGCGTACCGACCCCATCGTACTCGACCGTTCGCCCGAGGTCTATGGCCGCTACCTGGGCAACCGACAGGTGCAACTGGCCAACTTTGGGTCAGATATGTTGATGATTAGTCCGGGAGCCAGCCTTGGCTATATCCGGGGAAATTGGATGACTTCGCTCGATGCCGGATTTACGTTTTATCTTGAAAAATCGAAGTTGAAGCCAACGTTTGGCTACCACCACCAGTACTTTTTCGGAAGAGACATCGAGGGAAAAACAAAGGCATTTCAGAACGGATTCGCTCTGGCCGGATTGGCTTTTTTCAAGAAGTCGGACTCCAATATCATCGGTCGAAAGCCAGTCGTGCAAACGGGCTCGTTGACCGTAGGCTATCTCGTCCACCGCCGGGGCGACTATTACGAACCCAACACCTGGCGGATTACGGGCGGGTTGAACCTTACCCCCAATATCAAGGTCGAACCCGAAGTGTACTTCAATGGTGCTTTTAAGAACCTGAGTCCGGGGCTGCGGTTTACGATCGGTTTTTGAATTCAGCTTCCCGAAAGTTTTGAACTTTCGGGAAGCTTTTTAATGTTAAAATTTCATTAATAATCCCCTCCCAAACGCAACAAACCCATAAAATCCCGATAACATTTAGTTCATAGCCTGCGCGTTCCTTTGTACAAAAATTCAACTGAACCGTCATCGCATGAAACTCCCCTACGCCGCAGGCTGCGCCCTGCTCACTACCGCTATCATGGCGGCCTGCATCAAGGATCACGACATTAACAACCCGACGCCCGCCGTGGCGTTGCAAGACTTCTCGGTGAATCCCGCTTTGGTCAAGGCCCTGCCGGGCTTCGACAACCTGCAAATCACGACGCTTATCTCTTCCGACGACGTGTTGGCCGGCTCGCCCAACTTTGTTTTCGGTGGCCAGCCCGACGGTGCCGACATCATCAAAGACCCGGTGAGCGACGGCTTCATCATGATCAACAACCATGAGTACCTGCGGTCGGTGTCGCGGGTGTATCTGGACAAAAACTTTAAGCCCACGAAGGGCGAGTACATCGTCAACTACGATGGTGGCACCACGCGCCTTTGCTCGGCCACGATGGCTACGCCCGCCGAACACGGCTTCGGCCCCATCTTCCTGACGGCCGGTGAAAGCGGAGCCGAGTCGCTGGTTCACGGCATCGACCCGATCTCCCCCGCCGACCCCAGCAACCCCAACCGCGTCCTGCCCGCTCTGGGCAAGGCGTCGATGGAAAACGCCGTGCCGCTGCCCAAAACGGCTTTCCCCGGCAAGACGGTCATCATCATCGGCGAGGACGACGGCAACGGCCAGTTAATCGCCTACGTGTCTAATACCGTGGGTGATTTGCAGAACGGCAAGCTGTACATGCTGCGTCGTAAGGATCAGAATACCGTCGAAACCAATATGAAGCGCGGTGAACTTCATGACGTGGAGTTTGTAGAAATCGAAAACGCCAAGTCTTCGACGGGGGCACAGATCGCCGCCCAGACGGTGGCCAAGAAAGCCATCCAGTTTACCCGCGTCGAGGACGTGGACTACGGCAAAGGGAGCGCCGAGAACGCCCGCAACGTTTACTTCACCGCCACGGGCCAAGCCAGCAACCGCAAAGACCCCATCCCCGGCAAAACGATGTGGGGCCGCGTCTATCACCTCCAAATGGACGCCAGCGACCCGCTGAAAGGTAAGCTCGAACTGATCGTGGACGGCGACGAGAATCCCGCTTTGTCCATCACGAACCCCGACAATATCTGCGTGACCCAGAATTTCGTGTACATCCAGGAAGACGGCGACTCGTTCTATCTCGCCACTGAACACGACGGCCGCATCTGGCAATACAACATCGCTACCAAGGAGTTGAAGGCGATGCTGGAAATGAACCACCGTCGCAACGACCCCGTCTTCCAGGCCAAGTACAACCCGCTGAACGTGGATCTGCTCAGTTCGTGGGAGTACGGTGCGATGTACGATGTGTCCGACCTGACGGGTATTCCCAACACTTTTGCCGTCAATATCCACTCGCACACCTGGCGTGATGTCAAATACGCGGGTGTCGATGGCAGCCAGGCTACCAAAACCAACGATTTGCAAAGTTCCTTCACCGAAGGTGGGCAAGTGGTGATCGTGCGGGGGGTGGCCAAATAGTTTGGTCCGTCGCACGGTTGGCTCGGTTCGTCGCTACGATCGGCAATTGGCAATCGTCTTAAATAGTTAAGATCTGTCGGCTTTTCGGAGTCGGCAGGTCTTTTTACTTTTTATTCAAAAAAATGATGAGGACGTTCCTGTCACTGATTCTTTTACTTTTTTGTGGAACCCTAGTTTCTAGCTGCCAGCAAAAAACACCGATGGGAATAGCTAAACAAATGTTTTCCCAGGATTTGGATTCGCTGGAAAGTTTCGTGAGCGGGCCGTTGCTGGAATTGGCGGAGCGTAGTTCCGACGAAGATTCTTTGCGGGCCGTTTTTCAAAAATGCCGCTTGACCTACAAGAAAATCGAACACCTCACGGAGTACTATTTTCCCGCCACGAGCCGGATTCTGAACGGCCCGCCGTTACCGGAGTACGAGTTGGAGGAAAACAAGACCTTCGAGCCGGGGGGCTTGCAGGTAATCGAGGAGATGGTTTATCCATTCGATACCTCCGCGCGGGCGGATTTGGTAAAGGAAATAAGGAAAATGCAGCCCGAACTGCGCCGCTGCCGGGAGCTTTGGACCGTGACCGAACTAACCGAAGCCCACCTGTTCGACGCCGTTCGGCTACAATTGTTCCGCGACATTACGCTGGGGATTTCCGGTTTCGACACGCCGATTTCCTTTACGGCCATCCCCGAACTTACCGCCAACTTGCAAGCTCTGCGACGCTACGTGGATTTGTTTCCAGGAGAAAAAGACGCCGAACTCGACCTGCTGTTTCAGAAAGCCATCGCTTTTACCCAAAAAAATCCTAACTTCGATACCTTCGATCGCCTGAGCTTTGTTTCCGACTACATCAACCCGCTCACGGGACGGTTGCTGGATTATCAGAAGGCACTTGGCTACGCACCCTTCAAGGATTTGCTGCCCCTGCGCGGCGACGCCCGCACGTTGTTTGACAAAAACCTCTTCAACCCTGATTTCTACACAGGCGACGCCAATGCTTTTTCCAATAAGGACAAGGTAGTTTTGGGCGAAAGACTTTTCTACGAAACTCGTCTTTCGGCGAATGACGCCCGCAGTTGCGCCTCCTGTCACCAGCCTGACAAGGCGTTCACCGACGGCTTGCCCAAAAGCGCGGGCCTGAAAGGTGCGTCGGTGGCCCGCAACGCCCCGACGCTCTTCTACGCGGCTTTGCAGGAAAAGCACTTTTACGACCAACGGGCCAGCAGCCTGGAAGCGCAGTCGCAGGATGTGATCCAAAACCACGACGAGATGCACGGCTCGCTGTCCGAAGCCTGCGTCCGGCTGAAAAAGGATTCGGCCTACGTAGCTTTATTTAAGAAGGCGTTTCCTACTCTTGAAGAAATCCAGCCCGCCCACGTGATGAACGCCCTAGCCAGCTACGAGCGCACCCTGCTGCCCTTCGATAGCCGCTTCGACCGCTATATGCGGGGCGAGAAAACGTTGCTCAACGGGTCTGAGAAGCGCGGGTTCAATTTGTTCATGGGCAAAGCCAAGTGCGGTACCTGCCACTTCATGCCCATCTTCAACGGCACCGTGCCGCCCACTTTCACCCACAGCGAGTCGGAGGTGCTGGGCGTGATGACCGCACCGATATCAGGGAAAATAGATGCCGACGAGGGCCGGGGCGCGGCTTACCCGACGATGCCCGATCTGAAACACGCCTTCAAAATCCCGACCGTCCGCAACGTGGCCCGCACCGCGCCCTATATGCACAACGGCGCTTACCGGACGCTGGAACAAGTCGTGGATTTCTACGATCACGGGGGAGCCGTTGGATTCGGGCTGAATTTGCCCAATCAGACGTTACCAGCCGATTCGCTACGTCTGGATGCGCTGGAAAAATCGGATTTGGTTGCGTTTATGGAAGCTTTGACGGATTTGGATGTTATACAACTTTCCAAAAATTCAAAACTTTCGAGAAACTCTCGGAATCTGGGTAGCCCTCCCTCTACATTGGTAGGTGTCCAGTAGTCTTTCTTTGGCAGAATCGTGCTTCGGCTGGACGCGGGTTGCTTTCGCCTGCCAGATGCGATCAACTGCGTCTCTACTGCGGCTCGCTGCGCTTGGCAAATTCAGCGTCGATCAGGTACGCGCCTTTCGTGACCAGTTGCTGTCCGGTCAAACTAGCGGCTGGCTTTATTTCAACATTTCCCGACTCCGCCGTGGCTCCGATTTCTACAGGAATACGCTGAAATTCGCGGCCATTTTTCTGGATGTACACGAAACCGTTCGCTCCCTTCCTTACCAAAGCATCGGGCGGCACGGTCATGGCGGCACGGTCGCTCGTACGGATGTAAGCCGAAACGTAGGCGCCGGGAATCAATTCCCGCTCCTGCTTTTCGTCGCGGACATGGGCGTGGATATTCAGGCTGCGGGCATCACCTTCGAGCATTCGGCCCACGAGGTGGACGGTCGCTTCCAGCGGCGGGCCGTTGGACTGCATGATACGTACCTGCTGGCCTTTTTTAATGAAGGGTGCATCCTGTTCAAAAACGTCCAGTTCGATGTGCATGTGGCTTTTATCAATGATTTCCAGCAATTCCTCGCCAGGCATAACTTGCTTGCCGAGGTTTATATTGGCGACGGTGATGAAGCCGTTGACGGGCGAAACGATTCGCGCCGCCGGAGCGATGCCGTTTTTCTCCAAAGTACCTACTGAAAGTCCCAACAGCTTCAACTTAGCGGCCAGCGATTGGGTCAAAGCGCGGGTGGCGTCGTAGTCGGCCTGGGCTTTTTCGTAGTTTTTCCTGGCCCCGACATTCTCGGCGCTGAGCGTCTTTTGCCGTTCCAGTTCTTTTTGCAGAAAAACCAGTTGGCTGCTGTTTTGCAAATAATCCTGCTGCAACTGAATGAAATCGAAGCTTTCCAGCGTCGCCAGCAACTCGCCCCGGCGGACCGCCTGGCCAGGCAGGGCTTTTACGTAGCGGATTTTTCCACCGATGGGCAGGCTGACCGTCGCGCGGTTTTCGGGCGGCAGATCCACGCGGCCATTGGCCTTAACTTCGGTGCTCACGGTTTCGTTTGTCGCACTGCCTAGCTCAACCCCGATGGCGCGGTACTGCGGTTCGGTTAGCGTGATTTCGTTGACAGTACCACTGTCGGGCGTTGCGTCTTGCGCAGCGGCTGCTTCGTCGGCGGGCTGCGATCCCATTTGACAGGAAGGCAGTGTTACCACAAGAAGCCAGCAGATGCCAACAGTATATTTCCAGTAGTTCTTTTTCATAGAAAGATTTTTCGAATCCTCTTTTAAGGCTTGCTGTCGCACGTGAGACACAGCGTGCTGTGTCTCTACGGTATTCCCAAAATTTCCTCGACTCGAATCAGATTTACATCGTATTCCAAAACGTTGTTTAGGTACTCTTCCTGCAATAAATACGCTTGCTGGATAGCCGCAAAAAACTCCACGTAGCCGATCTCGCCACTGGTGTAGGCGGTGAGGGCCGTTTGGCGAATAAGCGCGGCTTGCGGCAGGGCGGTATTTTCGTAATAATCCAGCGTCGCGGCCAGGCTTTGTTGCCGTGAGCGGGCTACTTCCAGTTCGGTGGCAAGTTGCCGGACGGTGTAGTCGAGTTGTGTCTCCTGAATTTGCTCCTGAATGCGGGCGGCCTGGACGCGGGCGGTTTGGGCTTTGGCAAAAAGTGGAAAAGACACGCCCAAGTGCAACGCGCTGTATCCCAGACTGCGTTCAATGGATTGATTCAAAAAACCCAGCCGCCACTCGGGCAGGCGGGCGCGCGTTTCGAGGGTAGTTTGGCGGCGGCTGTTTTCAATTTGTTGTTGCAAGACATTCAATTGCGGATTGTTCTCCACTGCTACGACCGCCGCCACCGACGGATCGAGCGGTCTTTTTAGAGCCACGAGCGTGTCGATTTGCAGGCTGTCGCCCGTTTGGAGCAGAAGCCGTAGGGCCGCGTAGTGGACATCCCGCCCACGGCGGGCGTTGCGAATGCGCTGGCTCAGGTACTGCGCCCGGCTTTGGGCCGTGACGGCTTCCAGGCGGTTAGATTCGCCCGTGCGGAAGCGCACCTCCGCCGCCCGCGCCGCTTCCCGGTAAAGCGCGTTTTGCTCCTCTAAAACACTGAGATATTTTTGGTCAAAGAGCAATTGGTAGTACGTCCGCTTGACTTCGTTCGCCAGCCGCACCTGGCTAACCGCCAACTGGTAACGCGCGCTCTGCACACTGCCCTCCATCACATCGCGTTGCGCCCGGTACAATCCTGGTGCCGAAAACGACTGGATGGCTGTTATGGTATAATCCAAAGGCCGCGCCTGCGTCTGCCCGTACTGCACATCCACCGCCGTCTTGGGCGGGTTGAACGACGAAGGCAACAAAGCCTGCTGCGCCTGAATGCCCAGTTGATCGGATTTTATCAAGAGATTTTGCGCCGCCGCTTCTTCAACTGCTTCGGCGAGGGAAACTACCCGTTGCGCCTTGGCAGAGCCACAAAGCGACAAAGCGACAAAGCCACATAGAAAAAGTGTAAAGCCTTGCCTTCCTGTCCCTCCTCCCGCTTTAAACTTTGTGCCTTTGTGCCTTTGCCCCTCTCCCCCTTTCCTCCCCTTCACCAAACTATACAACACCGGCAACACCACCAACGTCAGCAGCGTGGCCGTAATCAGCCCACCAATCACAACGGTCGCTAGCGGACGCTGTACTTCTGCACCCGCCGAGGTGGAAAGCGCCATCGGCAAAAAACCGAACGAGGCTACCGAGGCCGTCATGATGACGGGCCGGAAGCGGGCCTGGACGCCGTGCAGAATGCGATCGCGGAGGTTGAGGTCGCCCTCTTTTTCCAGTTGATTTAAATAACTAATCAAGACGATGCCGTTCAAAACCGCCACGCCGAAGAGCGCGATGAAGCCCACGCCCGCCGAAATGCTGAACGGCATATCGCGCAACCACAACGCCCAGATGCCGCCCACCGCCGAGAACGGCACGGCGGTGAAAATCAGCAATGCCTCGACC
>NZ_JBGSXF010000195.1:0-4509 GCF_041751555.1 Persicitalea sp.
TGGGACTGGGAGGGAAGGATAGCGCGCCGGTGGGAATGGCGCAGCCAGTAGCCGACGGCTATGGGGCTGGACTAAACATTGGCCCACTAAGCCCTACTTGGACGGCAGAATCGAACAGTTTTACGCTGAAAGTCAACCGAAAAGGCAGATACGTGTGCATTACGCTACCTGACGGCACTAATACTGTTTCACTCAGTTTGGCCGAAGTACAGGTGTTCGGAAGATAAATCTGGCTGTTGGCGGCAATACCAATCGACACCCTACAAACATGAAAATTCCCGGACTTCTGCTCGTCCTTTCCCTGATTTTGACGCAGACTTGTTTAGGGCATTTTACCCTGACATCGCTTGATGAAGAGACTGTCCCCAAAAGTATTAGCTACACGGGCAACATTTCTCAAGCGGTTCGCTGGACGGACAACACAGGCGATAACATCGTCATTCTGACAGTGACCGACAAAACGCAGAGCAAAAATGCCCCAGACGACAGTTACAGTGACGCGGCTTTGTACGCTTACCATTATTTGGTTTCCGGCGACGGGCCAAAGCAGACATGGAAAGTGTATGATTATGTAAAAGAATGTCCCGCTGACATATTCCTTGACTTTGTTGACGAGACATTCGCGGTGACCGACCTGAATAAAGATGGCAAGGCGGAAGTCTGGGTCATGTACAAAGTTGCTTGTCAGGGTGACGTAAGCCCAATCCCCATGAAAATTATCATGTATCAGGACAGCAAAAAGTTTGCTGTCCGTGGAACGACCAGAGTAAAAGTCTCTGCAACGGATTATATGGGCGGGGAATATTCTTTGGACGGAGCATTTAAAAATGCACCGGCAGAATTCCGCCAGCAAGCCGAAAAACTATGGAAGCAACACGCAACTGAAACATGGGGCCAGTGAAGCGGACACCAACTGCCAGCAATACGAAATGTTTGTTAACCTTATTCTATCCAGTCAAAACGGTGTAGCAGCCGATAGTGCCGCAATATCACTAAATCAATACAGAATGATGGTACACCTGGTCCAGGCTCTTTTTTCCACACTCGCATTCGTATCGTTAGCGGGCTGCGCCAACAAAATGCCCCACACATCAGATGGGTTACGGTTGAAGATTTCGCACTACCGGGTACCCTGCCAGGGCGAAGGCGTTCAGTTGTGCTATCTGGTTAGCAAAAACGGTGGCGAAACCGAATTATTTTACGATCAGATCGAAGGGTTCGCCTACGAATGGGGGTATAACTACGAGATTTCCGTAGAAAGGATAGAAGTCGAGAAGCCCTTGGCCGACGCTTCTTCTTTTAGGTACCGACTAAAAAAACAGATCAGCAAAAAAAAGGTATCGGCCGACCTTCGTTTTGAACTCCCCTTAGTGGTAGACAACTACCGCCTTGTGGGGTCCGATGGTAACAATTGCCTGTATTTCGGGAGTGTCCGCCTCAGCACGGACGCCATTTCGTGCGATTCACTGGCTGGTGGTCAAAAGGGCGCTTTCCAACATACGGAGGGTGGACTGCGTCTGGTAGAGATGATATTTTAAAATCGCAGGCCGCCGAAAATGCGAATCAGAGTAGGCAACACACAATTTTATATGTAAATGAACACTATACACACATTTATCAAACTGCTGGTGGCAGTCGTATGCCTCAGCCCGGCCTTCGCGCAAGTGCAGGTGAGCGCATGGCAAATCCACGAAGGAAATGAGGGCGTGATCGAATTCAAAACCGACGACATGGCATCCAGAATCGCAGCCTTCGACCAGGCGAAAATTCCTGAACCATCGGATACTAAGTGGGAACTGGCCAAGACCCAAAGCGATGGAACGGTAGATTATCCTGATCTGGGTAAAAACGTAAAAAAGTGCGCCCAACAGCTAGACTTCACCTATTTTCAAACTTCGGTCTTCATTCCCAAGAATGTGGATTTAAAAACCTTCACGGTGTCTTATGACATGGCCGATGATGGTGCCCGCATCTATTTTTTCAACAGCAATAACAAAAACGGGAGTTACCAGAAAGGTTCAGAACTGATAGGAAATGCCTCGAAATATAAGGAGGTGGATTTGAAAGATCAGCTCGTAAAGGGCGAGGAGAACCGGATCGTAATTGTTCAATACAACCAATGCACCAACAACAGCATCAGGGGAGTTCGCATTAAAGTCAACAGTAAGGAGGTAGTTCCCGCCGTTCTGCCCACCAAATTCCGGCTCCACGCTTATTCTATTAGTGGAAACAGGGTAGAAAAAGGCAGCGACTACTGGATGGGATACGACAAGAGCGCGCAAAAGAAAAACGCGGGCGACGGCAACAAATCCTATTACGAGGGGAAAATCGTCAGTCCCAAAAATGCCACCGTTATGGAGTTTGAGAAAGTAGACGTGGACAAAGAGAAAGGTATAATAGCGCTGAAGCTATTGAATTCTCCCGTCCCCGACCTTTACCTTCAGGTAGGGAATGATAAAAATTTGACGCTGTACCCCGGCACTCCCGCCAGTGGCAGAGGACACTTCTACGTGCGTACACCCGAAGAGAAGGAAGCAGGGGGGCTCAACTACATTTCTCTCGAAACCGCAGGTTATCCAGCAGACGGAGGCTGGTTCTTGCGGCACGAGGGTTATGTGTTAAAAGTGACCCAAGCCAATGCAAATGCCCGTAAGGACAAAGTTTATCGCCAAGATGCTAGCTGGTTGTTTGAGCCAGTAAAATAGCCCGGAACTGAACAACAAAAATTATGCAAGTAATAAAACTGTTAAGAACAGCGTGCATTGTCCTTCTATGGCTGGTGCAAACCGCATTTGCGCAAACTTACGTTAGTAATGAAGCCTTCACTTCACAAAAGAAGTACACGGCACGGATGGTTCCAGGCAATAAATTACTGGAAGGAGAGAAAATGGTATCTGCGAATGGAGAATACCAAATGAGAGGTACGAGCGAAGGGGACTTCATTATTGAAGAAATTGTGAACAACGCTGCCAAGCAATATCGCATAGTTTACAAATTTCCAATAGGTGGTGCTCTCAATAACCCTCCAAAGTTAAGCTTCTTCAGCTTCAATACGGACTGTAATCTCTGCATCGAAAGTAAACAAAACAATGGCTTTTGCATTACAAATGGTCGTGATGAAAATATCGGCTTGCTCAATCAGTGTAAAGAGGTAACCCTTACCGATAACGGAAGATTAGTATTAATCGGGAAAGATGGTAGCGAGTTGTGGAAGACCCCGAAGTACCCTCAATTGATGCCAGTTGGAAAAGAAGGAGTAAGAAGAAATAATGAAATTTTGACCAATCAACCTATTTCGTTGAAAGTTGTATTCGTTGAATTTAAAGACCAACAAAACCGCAAGAAAAATCCCAGTGAAATATGGGATGTTTTAAAGGAAGGCGGAACGCTTTTTCAGGAATATAAAAGGCAGGGATTGGCAACAATGAAGGATGCTTTGGTAAGTCAGGAATGGGTTCAACTACCCGAAAACCTGTCTGCCTATGTAGCAAATCAAGCATGGAATTATAAAAAATACATAAAGGATACTCATGCGCTACTGGGAGACAAATCTTTTGAGAAAAATACTATTCTTGTGATCGTGCCAATCCCGTATAAGAAGGAGACATCGCTAACATCCTATAACTTTCCGAGTAGTGCCTTGTATGACAGTGATCAAGACAATAAAACGGGTATTATAAGCAATGTGACGCTTGGCTTCGATGCTTATGATATTGAAAAGGGAGCGGGTAAGGATTCTACAAAGAACGTCATTACTATGAAAGATGATTACCGACTCATGATGCACGAGATCGGACATAGTTTCGGCTCTGGTGATCTGTATCCTTCTGAATCCCCATTTAATCATGAGGTAGGTGGTTTTGGCATGATGGCTGATATGCGCGGAGCAACTGGTTTTTTGGGCTGGCACCGTTTTCGGTACGGTTGGCTTGCCAGCGACCGCGCTATTCTTTTAGACCAAAAAGGCAATGAAATGGTAAAATTGACCAAACTCAACAGTGCAAACGGTATTTCCCTGGTAGTTATCCGCGATCCCAGGAAATACGACAAAACTTGGGTAATCGAAATAGCCCAGGACGTTTATAAAAAAGGTGAAACATCAAAGTTAAACACCGAAGGGGATCGGCTTATTGTGTATACAGTCGAGGGGGTGGCAGCAAAAAATAAAAGAGAAATTCGGCTAGTACCCAGAAAGTCACCAATCGATCCGGCTGCCCACTTAACAAAGGATTGGATTGAAGCCTATTCCTATAAAGATGGGCAGACTTTTACTGGACCAAATGCACCTTTCGCAATCAAAACGATCAAAAAAACTGCGGAAGGTTTTGAATTAGCCATCAATCTGCCAGCGGACATCAAGCCCGGGAAATATCCCGCCCCTATAATTGCTTCGGCATCTAAAAGTGGTCAGTACCAAATTGTTCCAGGCTTTGATGGAAATGTTAGCGTAATAGAAACTAACAAAGGTTATGTCTGGGATGTGAAAACCAAATTATTTAAAGATCAACC
>NZ_JBGSXF010000196.1:0-3594 GCF_041751555.1 Persicitalea sp.
TAAGCGTAGGCTCCGTAGCCCAGGCACAACACGCGCAGAGTCATGACACCCGTCTGCACTACGGCG
The DNA here is from genome assembly GCF_041751555.1 of Persicitalea sp. Lineage (NCBI taxonomy): Bacteria > Pseudomonadati > Bacteroidota > Cytophagia > Cytophagales > Spirosomataceae > Persicitalea > Persicitalea sp. Next base: position 67 of record NZ_JBGSXF010000196.1, read on the forward strand.
GCCTCAACGCTAAACCAACCGACGATGGGTTCAGCGGCGATGAAAAATAGTAGGGCTACGCCTAGAAGAAACCACATATTGTATTTAGCCGTGCGCCAAACGGAAGTTTCTGCGCGGTCGGGTTGATTGGCACCGAGGTTTTGGCCGACGAGCGTGGCGGCGGCATTGGCCATGCCCCAGGAAGGGAGCAATGTAAAAATAATGATACGAATCGCGATGGTATAGCCCGCCACGACATCGCTGCCGAACTCAGCCAAAATGCGCGTCAGGAAAATCCAACTCGCCGACGAAATCAAAAACTGTCCGGTGCCGCCCGCCGCAACGTTCAGAATATTCTTGAGTACTGCCCAGTCAGGTGAGAAATCGGGCCATTTAATCGATACAGCTTTCTTAGAGTTGTACAAGAAATACAACTGGTAGCCGACGCCCACCGAGCGGCCAATGGTGGTGGCCACCGCCGCGCCCGTCACGCCCAATTCGGGGAAAAAGCTGATGCCAAAAATGAAGAGCGGGTCCAGAATCATGTTCAAACCGTTAGCGATCCACAACGACCGCATCGCCGCCGAAGCTGAACCCGCCCCGCGCAACGCCCCGCTCAGCGAGTAAAGCAACACGATGACCGGACTACTCAGGAAAGAAATCTGCGCGTAGCGCGTCCCGACGGTAAGCACCTCGGGATCGGCACCCATAAGTTGCAACACGTCGCCAGCGAAATAAGCGCCAAGGCCCGCCATGACGACTGAAATGCCCAGCGAAATGAGAATTACCTGACCGATAGCCTGACCCGCGTCGTTGGCGCGGCCTTCGCCCACGCGCCGGGCCACGATGGCCGTGGCGGCGGTACTCAGCCCGATAGCCACCGAATAAATGAGCGTGATGACCGACTCCGTCAGGCCGACGGTCGCTACGGCTTCGGTGCTAACCTGGGACACAAAGAAAACGTCCACGACCGCAAAGAGCGATTCCATGACCATTTCAAGGATCATAGGGACGGATAAGAGGAAAATAGCGCGGTCGATGCTACCGCTGGTATAGCTCTGCTCGGAGCCGTCGAGGGACGCGCGGAGTAGTTGAAGGTACTTTTTCAAAATAGGAGCGAAGTTGGAACAGGTATTTCTTGCTCACAAAATCAAAAAGCACGGCGTACCTGTTCACCCACAGGAAACAACTGTCTTTTGATGTTTGATCAAGAAATAAAACCCTGTTGCTGAATAAGAAATAGTACCTGACTTTTGTGAGAAAAGCATGTGCGGTACTAAAAAGAAGGCCGAGGGAGAGTCGGCAGTTGGGTTGTCCTAAACCCGTTCGAAGTACTTCATAAGCGTAAAGCGTTTTCGCAAAACTAGAAAAAAAATCTGAGTACCAGATATTTCGACTGATTTTCTATTGCCAATTTCACTCTTACATTTTTCAAAAAATGCCTCGTAAAATTCTGAAATACAAAAACTACGACATTCACTCAGTAAGCACCGTCGCCCTGGACGGACGCCTGAACGCGAACATCGCCATGTGGGTCATGCAAGCGGCTATGGGTGGAAAAATGATTTGCGTCGCGCTCGACAAAACGGACTACACGCTGGAATTGGTAAAAGAAAGCGGTATTTTAAACGTAAATCTTCTGGCCCAAGACCAAACCAAACTCATCGCCAAATTGGGCCGCAAAAGCGGACGGGATACGGACAAATTCAAGAATCTTGCTTACGCGTTGGATGATCGTGGCTGCCCCTACCTGAGTGAAGCGGTGGGCTACATACAAGTCAAAGTGACGGGCTACGCGGATAGCGGCGACCACGAATTAGTGGTTTGCGAAGTGTTAAAACAAACCGTTCTGCACACCGAAAAAAAAGTGTTGACCCACCACTACTTGCGAGAAAAAGGCTTAGTGCGGGGTTGAGGGATTTTCGTTTACACCAAAACCCTAACCACCTGCTCCAAAATAAATTTCCCATCCGCGTTTCCCAGTGCCTCGTCGGAAGCCCGCTCCGGGTGCGGCATCATGCCGAAAACGTTGAACTTCTCGTTGGCAATCCCGGCGATATTGTCCAAACTACCGTTGGGATTGGCTTCATCGGTGATATTCCCGGCAGCGTCGCAGTAGCGGAACAGCACTTGGTCGTTGTCATTCAGTTTTTTCAGGCCGTCGGCGTCGGTGAAATAGCGGCCGTCGCCGTGGGCGATGGGAATGGTGTAGGCGCGGGATTCGAGGTCGGCGGTAAGGGAAGCCGTCTTGCTTTGCGGTAGGAGGTGAATGTTTTTGCAAACGTACTTCTGCGATAAATTCCTGAGCAGAACGCCGGGTAGCAGTCCGGCTTCCACCAAAATCTGGAAGCCGTTGCAAATGCCCATCACGTAGCCGCCGCGGTTGGCGTGGTCGATGACCTCGTTCATCAGCGGCGAGAAACGGGCGATAGCTCCTGTCCGCAGGTAGTCGCCGTAAGAAAAGCCGCCGGGCAAGATCACAAAATCGCAGCCGTGCAAGTCATGGTCTTTGTGCCATAGCTTAACAACCTCCTGACCCAAATTGTGTTGGAGTGCGAAAACGGTATCGTCGTCGCAATTGGAACCAGGGAAAACTACTACGCCAAACTTCATTTTTCAGTATTTAGTAAATAGGATAAATAGAAGTGATTATGGCCATATTGTTATTCGTTCGGCCCAGAGTTTGCACATTACCATGCAAAGACCTAGCTTGCAAGGAATGATTTCTGCTCTCTTTCGTTAAAGGTATAGCAGATCAGCCTATCTTGAAAATATTCAATCGTTTTTTTTATGTTTATCCAAGTTTCAGACTACCTCACACTTATCGGCGATAAACTCGTCATCTGGTACGAGAAGATCGTGACGCTCGTCCCCAACTTCATTCTGGCGATCATTGTCGTCGTGTTGTTTAGTTTCCTTTCGCGCTTTGCCCGGAAAGCTATTGCTCGCATCATGGGCAAGCTTTCGCACAATATTTCATTGGTAGCGCTGGTGTCCACGCTGAGCCGGGTGGCCATCATGGCTGTCGGACTTTTCTGCGCGTTGAGTATTCTGGGTTTGGACAAAACCGTGACATCCCTATTGGCGGGGGCCGGGGTCATTGCCCTGGCAATTGGATTTGCCTTTCAGGATCTGACCGCCAATTTCATCTCAGGTACCTTCATTACGCTGCAACGCCCTATTCAGGTCGGTGACGTAGTCGAGACAAACGGTTTTACGGGAAAAGTAAAGTCTATCAACCTGCGCTCCATCATCATCGAAAACTTTTCGGGCCAGGAGATCGAGATTCCCAGCAAGGATATATTCCAAAAACCAATTACTAACTTCTCCAAATCGGGCCAAAGACGGATTCAAGTAGATTGCGGCATCACCTACACCGATGATCTGGATAATGTACAGCAACTGGCTCTGGAAGCGGTGAACAAGCTGGAATTCGTGAGTGATTTTAAACCCGCCGAATTGCACTTTACCGAGTTCGGCGACAGCAGCATTAATTTTCTGATTTGGTTCTGGCTTAAACAAGAGGTCGCCGGCCCACCCCTCGCCAAG
>NZ_JBGSXF010000197.1:0-16453 GCF_041751555.1 Persicitalea sp.
TTATCCGAACCAAAGCCGATGGCCCGCAACAGAGTAGTGACCGGGAATTTCTTTTTCCGGTCAATGTAGGCGTACATTACGTTATTGACGTCAGTCGAAAACTCGATCCAGGAACCTTTGAAAGGAATGATCCGGGCCGAATACAGTTTAGAACCGTTGGTGTGCTTGCTCATGGAGAAGAACACGCCCGGCGAGCGGTGCAACTGTGAGACGATGACACGTTCGGCCCCGTTGATGACAAACGAGCCGCGCTCGGTCATATAAGGAATATTCCCCAGGAACACTTCCTGCTCGATGGTCTCGAACTCTTCGTGGTCAGGGTCGTTGCAAATCAGGCGGAGTTTGGCTTTGAGCGGTACCGCATAGGTAAGGCCCCGGTCGATCGACTCATCTACCGAGTACTTGGGAGGTTCAAGCAGATAGTCAATGAACTGCAGCACGAAATTGTCGCGCGAGTCGGAAATGGGGAAGTTTTCGTCGAAAACCTTATAAAGGCCTTCTGCCGAACGGTCTTCCACCGACGTGTCAAGACTAAAAAAATCTCTGAATGATTGAACCTGAATTCCCAGTAGGTCGGGATAATTGATGATCGGAGTGATCCGGGCAAAGTTTTTTCTGGAAGCTGTTTTGGTAGCCAAGGCTGGTTGTTTTTTGGGTTAATAGAACAAAAAGTGCCGAAACTTTTGCTAAAACTAACACGCGCAAAAGCGTCGGTAAGTTTGGAACCACAAAATATTGCCTCGTAGAAATTGTCGGTGACGGGTCCCTCTTCTTACTTTCTACGAGAAAAGAAGTGTTTCAGACCAATCGTCCCGATTAGAGAAAAACAAGAATACGGCGAAGATGCGGATGCCGACTAGTTTCTCGGGGGGTTGTAGTTGTAACGCGTAAAACGGGTGATTCGTGGGTTTGCACCCGGTAAGACAAACACCGTCCGACGGGAAAAAGTTTGGTACTTTATCAATAAACAGGAAAAGACCTGACGCATGTCAGGCCTGTTCCCGTTAGTATATGGTGGCTGAGCCGATGAATTACTTCACCTCTACTTCGGCACCAGCTTCTTCAAGCTGCTTTTTGAGGGCTTCGGCCTCGTCTTTGGCAACACCTTCCTTTACTGCCTTGGGAGCGCCGTCCACCAATTCCTTGGCTTCTTTCAGACCCAGACCAGTCAGGTCTTTTACTAATTTCACAACCGCCAGTTTGCTGGCTCCGGCTGCCTTGAGGATTACGTCGAAAGACGACTGCTCAGCGGCTTCAGCGGCTTCGTCGCCACCACCACCACCTCCGGCCATCATTACTGCACCAGCAGCAGCGGGCTCGATGCCATACTCGTCCTTCAGAATCGTAGCGAGTTCGTTCACTTCTTTAACCGTAAGGCCAACAAGTTGCTCTGCGAAGGCTTTCAAATCTGCCATTTTATTTTTATTTGATTAAGTGATTACAAAAATAATTGTTAAAAAAATGCGGCGGGTAACTGATCCCCGCGGTTCGCCAACTCCGCGCGGGCCATCAATAATTTGTTATGCTGCTTCTTGCTCTTCCTTTTCGGATAAAGTCTTAAGAATGCCAGCCAACTTGTGGCCGCCGCTTTGCAGGGCACCCAGTACGTTCTTGGCGGGCGATTGCAGAATGGCAATCACTTCTCCCAACATTTCCTGCTTGGATTTCAGCGCAATCAGGCGATCGATTTGGTCGGCTCCTATAAAGAGTGACGCATCGACGGAGGCTCCTTTGAATTGGAGTTTGTCCTTACCTGACTTCTTGCGGTAATCCTTGATCAATTGCGCAGGAACTTTGCCCGACTCGGGATGGAACATCACGCCCGAAAAGCCCTTTAAAACTTCATCGTTAAAAGGAGCGTAATCGACTTCCTGATCTTCCAGTGCTTTCTTGATCAGCGTGTTCTTGATTACCCGGTACTCTACGCCGCGCTCGAAGCACAGGCGGCGGAGGTTGCTCGTTTCCGCCGAGTTCATGCCCAGGGCACTCACAATATAGAAGTAAGGGGTCGTCTCGAACTTCTGTTTCAGTTCTTCAACTAGTTCTGTTTTCTGTTCTCTCGTCATGATTGTATTCCTGAGATCGTGCTTTTGTCAATTGAAACGCTCGGACTCATCGTGCTTGACAAGTAAACGCTCTTTACGTAGGTGCCTTTGGCCGATGACGGCTTCATGCGCACCAGAGTGCTCATCATTTCCTGGGCGTTCTGGGCCAGTTGCTCGGCGCCGAAAGACACCTTGCCGATGCTGGCGTGAATGATACCGGTCTTATCGACCCGAAAGTCGATCTTACCTGCTTTCACTTCCTGCACCGCTTTGCCCACGTCCATCGTTACGGTGCCCGACTTGGGGTTAGGCATCAGTCCGCGCGGACCAAGTACTTTACCCAAGCGACCTACTTTGGCCATGACGTTTGGCATCGTAATGATGACATCGATGTCCGTCCAGCCGCCCTCGATTTTCGTGATGTACTCGTCGAGTCCCACGAAGTCGGCACCAGCCTCTTTGGCTTCTTCCTCCTTCTCGGGCGTACACAGTACCAGCACGCGCACTTCCTTACCCGTGCCGTGTGGCAGAGTAACGACGCCGCGCACCATCTGATCGGCCTTGCGGGGATCCACACCCAGGCGAACGTCTATATCGACGGAGGCATCGAACTTCACGTAGCTGATTTCCTTAAGAACTTCCGCTGCCGTCTTGAACGAGTAAGCCATTTCCGGGTCGATTTTCGACTGGGCTTCCTTTTGTTTTTTTGTTAATTTTCCCATGTTGCTAGTTGCTTAGGCGTCGAAAAGACGCTTATTTTTTCTCAGTTGCCCACGGGGCTTTCCCTTTGATCGTTACGCCCATACTACGCGCCGTACCCGCAATCTGCTTCATCCCTGACTCCACCGTGAAGCAGTTCAGATCAGGCATCTTGGTCTCAGCGATCTGACGAACCTGTTCCCAAGTGACCGATCCTACCTTAACGCGGTTGGGTTGGTCGGAAGCCTTCTTCAATTTGGCGGCTTCCATGAGTAAGACAGCGGCGGGGGGGGTTTTGATGACGAAGTCGAACGACTTGTCTTTGTAGTACGTAATGACTACCGGCAACACCATACCCATTTTGTCCTGGGTACGGCCGTTGAACTGCTTGCAAAACTCCATGATGTTCAATCCCTTCGAACCCAACGCGGGACCGATGGGAGGCGCGGGATTGGCCTGGCCACCCTTCACCTGAAGCTTTACGTATCCGCCTATTTCTTTTGCCATTGTTTTTTTTAAGTTTATGAGTTTACGAGTCTATGGGTTTATGAGTTTTGGAATGCGAAGCCACTGACATCTTGCGCCAGCCACTCATAAACTCATAAACTTTGAACTCCTGAACTCATTCATTGATGGTCACCCAATACAGCCCACGTTGTAACGGCAGAGGAAGCAGTCCTGCCCGCGAAGTGTATTAGCTTTCCTTTTCTACTTGTGCGTAACTGAGTTCCACGGGAGTACTCCGCCCGAATATTTTTACTACTACATTCAATTTCTTCTTTTCGTCAAAAACTTCCTCGACGGTGCCAATGAAACCACTGAACGGGCCATCGACAACTTTCACACTTTCTCCTTGCAGGAACGACATCGACGGTGCCTCTTCTTCCTGCGCGCCTTCTTCAACGCGACCCAATATGCGGTTGATTTCCGACTGCCGTAGTGGTACGGGTACCTTGGCGTTCTTTCCGTCCGCGCTACCCAGAAAACCGATCACGCCGGGCATGCTGGTAATGATGTGCTGTACTTCGCCCTTGGACAAATCCGCCGAAATGATGATATAGCCGGGAAAGAAATTCTTTTCGCGAACCCTTTTCTTGCCATTCCGCATCTCGTAGATCTTCTCCGTTGGTATCAGTATCTCCGGTACGTATTCGGTCAGGTTCTGTCGGGAGAGTTCGTTCTCGATATACGTCTTGATCTTCTTCTCTTGTCCCGAGATTGCCCGTAATACGAACCAATTCACGTTACTCATACCGTTCTGGATTATGCAAGCCGCCCAAAATGGGACGTCTTAGAAAGTCTGATAAAATAGATTGAGCGCGTTATCGAACACAAAATCCATCGCTCCCACCACAAAGGCGAAAATGAGCGACCCCACCAAAACGAGCGTCGTGTTGGACTGCAATTCGCTGAAGGGAGGCCAAGTCACATGCTGGGTAATTTCAACCCAGGAAGCTTTAAAGAATGCGGTGAGTTTATCCATTTTGTCGTTAGAAAACGCGTAGCACGGGTGGAGAGATTCGAACTCCCATCAACGGTTTTGGAGACCGCTATTCTACCCTTGAACTACACCCGTATTTGATCCCGTCCCTAATTTTTAGGGGTTTTGGGCTGCAAAGATAGCTTTTTTTTATAAAAAACAAGTGCATCCCAAAAGGAAATGCACTTGTTTTCAACTGTTTGCTAGATATTAGTCGAGAATCTCGGTTACCTGACCAGCACCTACCGTACGGCCACCCTCACGGATAGCGAAACGAAGGCCTTTCTCCATTGCGATCTTGTTGATCAAAGTCACCTCGATCGTGATGTTGTCGCCGGGCATTACCATTTCAACGCCAGCGGGCAGCGTGATTTCTCCCGTTACGTCCGTGGTGCGGAAGTAGAACTGCGGACGGTACTTGTTGAAGAATGGCGTGTGACGGCCACCTTCCTCTTTCGACAGTACATAAACCTCAGCCTTGAAGTGAGCGTGTGGCTTCACCGAACCAGGCTTACAGATTACCATACCACGACGGATGTCCTCCTTATCGATACCGCGCAGCAGCAGACCGACGTTGTCGCCCGCTTCGCCACGGTCAAGGATTTTGCGGAACATTTCCACACCAGTGATCGTAGATTTCAAGTTTTCGGCACCCATACCCAGGATATCGACGGGATCACCAGAGTTGATGACACCACGCTCGATACGACCCGTAGCAACTGTACCACGACCTGTGATCGAGAATACGTCTTCCACGGGCATCAGGAACGGCAGTTCCGTCATGCGGGGAGGGATGGGGATGTAGCTATCAACAGCGTCCATCAAATCTTCTACAGTTTTCACCCACTTCTCTTCGCCGTTCAAAGCGCCGAGGGCTGAACCCTGGATAACAGGAATGTTGTCGCCGTCGTAATCGTAGAAGCTCAAGAGCTCACGGATTTCCATTTCGACGAGTTCCAGCAGTTCGGGATCGTCTACCATGTCAACCTTATTCATGAACACGACCAACTGGGGGACGCCTACCTGGCGGGCCAGCAGAATATGCTCACGGGTTTGGGGCATTGGGCCGTCCGTTGAGGCTACCACGATAATAGCGCCGTCCATCTGGGCAGCACCCGTTACCATGTTCTTAACGTAGTCGGCGTGGCCGGGGCAGTCAACGTGCGCGTAGTGGCGGCTGGCTGTTTGGTATTCTACGTGTGAGGTGTTGATGGTGATACCACGCTCTTTTTCTTCGGGCGCATTGTCGATCGACGAGAAGTCGCGGATCGCAGATAGACCCTTACCCGCCAGTACGGTGGTGATGGCCGCGGTCAACGTAGTTTTGCCGTGGTCAACGTGTCCGATGGTACCGATGTTTACGTGAGGTTTAGACCTGTCAAATTTATCCTTTGCCATGTTTTCTTAGATTATACTTTATTTAATTAATACGAGTTTTTAACGAGTGGGTGTGAATGGGGTAAAATTCCATGAGCCGTTGGGGGGATTTGAACCCCCGACCTCTTCCTTACCAAGGAAGTGCTCTACCCCTGAGCTACAACGGCGTGAACGGCAAACAACGAAGCGACCATCGAAATAATTCCAACAGAATAATTTTCGGTGATCGCTTCGTTGGGCTGTTACAATGAGCGGGAGACGAGGTTCGAACTCGCGACCTATAGCTTGGAAGGCTATCGCTCTACCAGCTGAGCTACTCCCGCAAACATCTGGTGGGGGCGGATGGATTCGAACCACCGTAGGCGTACGCCAGCAGATTTACAGTCTGCCCCATTTGGCCACTCTGGTACACCCCCTCACACTGTTTTAAAGGCTCCAAAATCTTCTACGATTGACTTTGGAGTCGCAAAATTATAGTCTTTTCGGTGATTGCCAAAATTCTTTGCAAAGTTTTTATAAATAAAAGCAAAAAGGCAGCCCGGAATCACCAGCAGCTGCCTTTTTGAAAAGTTTTCGTTCATTAAAAACGAATCCCGAAGTTTATCATTCTCACTGCCGGACCCCGGTTGTCCTGAAAGAGGTTATTCATATCGTAATGGACGAAGAAGTCGGGGAAGTTTTTGATGCCCAACTCGAAGGCTGCGCCATAACGAAAGTCATTGAGGTAGTAATTGCTTCTTTCCTTGTCCTTCTTACCGTCGGGATATTTGATCTTGGAATAGCCGCCCAGCCGGTAGCCCACGTAGCCGCCTGCACTGATATAGGAAATGAACGAGCCGGGGAAACTCACCGTCGGCATAAGCGAGAAGTTGACATAAGGGACGGTCAGCTTAGTCTTGCGCACATCTACCTCGCGTGCTTCGTTGTCCAGGATTAAAGGAAACGAAACAGCTGTCTGCCCTTTCTCGATCGTGTTGTTTCCTTCAAACATCAGATTGTTCCAGGCTACATCGAGGCCAAAGTCAAGGTGCAATCCGGCGTTTTTGCCCCGTGCGAGGGTCGCGCTTTTCACGAAACCCAAACTGATGTATCGCGAGCCGAACGGACGCAAATCGTAGCTCTCCGCGTTGAAACTACCCGGCTCATTTTGTGAATAGGTGTTTAGACCCAACGCGACATTGAAACCACGTCGCGGGCTGGAATAGCGTCGCACCCGGCGGATACGCATGACTCGGTCGCCATCGTTGTCGTAATCAGCGTCGTAGTCCCCGCGGCGACCCTCGCCATCGCGGGCGGTAGTATCTATGCCCCCGCTGCGGCTGTCACGATCATAATCACGATCCCGATCATCACGGTCACCGCCGACACGTACTCGGTCGCTGCCATCCTTTATGTCCACGCCACGGGTGGTGATCGTAACTTCAGTGTCCCCATCTTTTATGCGGATGCCGCGTAGGCCGATGCGCACATAGTTTTTGTCTTTGGCGTCGGCGCTATCTTTCATGTATTTGCGTCCGTCGATGTCTTCAAAGTAGATTTTGGTTTCGCCTTTCATCGTATCGAGGCGTGCGCCCAAGTCTGCTAGCAGCGAATTTAGGTCGTACTTCATCAGCTTGTCGAGTTCCTTGCGGTCTTCGCCGTAGATAATCATCCGGGTTTTGTCCCCGAAAGTGATGATGATCGAGTCTTTTTGAGCCGGAGCGGCGTAGGCGGCCACGGAACTCAGCGCGGCAATCGCGCACAAAATGAGGGATTTCAGGGTGGTTTTCATGGTATTTTGAATTTATAGTTTCGTCTTATTTTTTAATTCCTGGTACTTATCGGAAATTTTATCTTCCCCGTTACGGAGGCGTTCGTCGGCGCGGGCAAGAATTCTTTTAGGATTAAAGCCCAACTCGTCCCACTCGACTTCGTCGCCCTGCTTGGCATTTTTCAGTTGGCGAAGTACGCGCAGAAACTTTGAGGACTTTTGCGCTTCATTTGCTAAATCTTCCGTCTCAACGTGCGCCACAATTATACGGTCTTGAGTGTCGGGCGAAACTTTGCCGGGAACGACTGTCTGGATTTCTGTTGGCTGCAATGATTTCATAGCATCATTTTTCGTAACTAGCTGGGAGGGGTCTGTTTCCGCCTTTTCCACTCTGGCAATTTGCGTGCCTTCAAGGATGGGAGCGCGTTCAAGTTTCGGTACTTCGGGAGCTTTTTCTTTCACAACTGTTGCATAACTTTCCTTTTGGGAAATCACGGGCCGGCTATTTTTCTGCACCGACTCCGTTTGCTGGGTACTCGCCAATGCTTCCGTATCGCCTGACTGTGGAGCGGTAGGTAGCGTTCCTTCGCGTGGTTTCGTCATCTGCTCCGTTTGAGCCATTTGTCCTTGCGGCTCGACCGTTTTCGTCTCACCTTGCCAGACCAGATAACCCGCCATAAGTAGTATCGTGACGCTGGCTGCGGCGTACCAGTACCAGCCGCCCAGACGACGGGACTCTTTTTTCTGCCCTTGCTCGATCCGCTGCCACAAGTCAGGCGACGGTGTCCTTTCCAGGTTGGAAAGCTTGCGGGCAAAGAGATCGTCTATGTTATTAGGCTTCTTCATATTCTACTTTTTTTTTTAGTTCATTCTCCCAATTCGTCACGAGTTGCTGCAACATGGCGCGCGCCCGGTGCAACTGCGATTTGGAAGTACTCTCGGTGATCCCCAACTTTTCAGCGATCTCAGCGTGGGCGTAGCCTTCGATGGCGTAGAGGTTGAACACCGTGCGGTAGCCCGTGGGCAAAGTATCGATCATTTTCAGCATCTCTTCGGTTTCCAGCGACTCGTCGGCCAGGCTAATGTCCACCACTTGCTGGGCTTCATCGAGAATAGCCACTTCCTGAATCCGCTTCCGTTGCCGGAGGTAGCCGAGCGACTCGTTGACCATGATCCGCCGCATCCATCCTTCGAAACTCCCCTCACTTTTGAATTGCGCAATCTTGTCAAACACTTTCATGAACCCTTCCACCAGTACATCCTCGGCGGTCATTTGGTCGCCAACGTACCTCATGCACACGCCCAGCATTCGCGGCGCGTAGCGGTCGTACAACTGACGCTGCGCTTTGGGGTCGCCCTGGCGGAGGGCCTTGACCATTTGTGCTTCCTGGTTAAAGAGGGGTAATATTCTTGACATTCCTTCGGGGTGTTTCAGTAGCAAGATGCACATTCGCCCCCGACAGGTTGCATGGCACTTTATATTTTTTCATAAAAAAAGGGAAGCGGCTGTTTTTGAGCCGTTTCCCTTTTTCTCGTATTCGTTTATATATCAATTCCTCATCGCTTGCTGAACGCGGGCGGCGACCATGCGCTGATCCTCGCGGGCCTTCTTGCTGTTCTTGAACCAGAAATAAGCAAACAAAGCCACGATCAAATAAGGCATAACAAATAAATACATAATGCCTGTATTCAGGCCAATGCCAACATCGTTGCGACCATTGCCCATTGTGCTTTCCACCGAACCCCGGCACATGGCGCACTGAGCCCATAGCTGACTGGTGTTCAGCACGAGCAACAAAATCAGGAAAACGACTTTGCTCAATACATTTTTCATTGGTAGTAAGGACTAATTAACAAATAGACAACAACGCCCGTAATACTTACGTATAGCCAAATCGGAAACGCCCATTTAACCGCTTTCTTATGCTCAGCAATCTGGTTACTGTACGCAAAATATACCGCCCGTAACACAAACCAAACTACCACAACCGACAGAACAATGTGGCTAATCAGGAGAAAATAATAAATGGGCCGAATCGCTCCGCTGCCCCCGAAAGCTGTGGATTCGTTGCTTAAATGATACAGCACGTAGCTGACCAGAAAAACGGAACCCAGAGCGAAGGCCGCCGTCATGGTGCGGCGGTGTGCCGCAATGTTCCTGCTCTGGATAAAAAGTAACCCGATCACCAGCAAGATCGCTGTCAGCGAATTGATGACGGCGTTGACGTGGGGCAGTATCTTGGTCCAGCTACCCAAATCTACTTTTTGCCGTATCCCTAACAATACCGCAACGACCACCGGAATGGTTACGGCCAGGACGTTGATGAGGCGATTGTACTTTTTGCTTTTTTCTAAGACTAGTGTTTCCATTATTTGTTGACTTGTAGGGGCGAACACATGGGTTCGTAGGTGCGCCTGTCCGACCTTACTTTTGACGATTGTGTTCCAATATCCTTATCTCGGCCATGAGGCGGTCGGTTTCTTCGGGATCGGTAGTGTCATAAAACCCACGAATGTAGCCTGAGCCATCTACCAAACTTAACCTTGCGTGGGGAGAAATGGTTTGCAATCCCGGTACTTTTTCGTTGAGGTGAAAAACGTTTTGCAGGGTTCGGGTAATTGTAGAATCTGGCAGAACGGCAATCATCCAGCCATCGTCAAATTGCCTGCTTTTTTTTATTTCGGAGAGGAGTCCTCGGTCGTTTTGGCTTATCAACGTCAGAAGGCTGAACGTCGGGTAGTCCCGATGCAGGGCTTGCATACGCGCTAATTGACTAATTACTTTCTGGCAAGTATCGGCACAAGGCGAGGAAAGGGTACTGATGAGGAGTGTTTTTCCATTAATCGAAGGAGCTGTGATGGTACTTCCATCGATAGTAACCAAAGAGAACTCCGATATCTGATAGAAAGTCGTATCGCCGCTAGGTTGAACGATGACGTTGTTCGCCGCGTCCCGCAATGGGACGAAATAGGGAAGGTCATAATGGTTGGTAGTAAAAACCTTGAGGAAAATAAATATCAAAACCGGGAATACCAATGTGAGAATCAGTAACCCGGTTTTTACGTATTTCTGCATGGATTTACCTCAGTTCAAATATAGAGCCGCCTTCCAGCATCAAGGCCAACAGTAGCCAAACTACAAAAATGACCGGAATCAGAATAGACCAAATCAAGGATTTGACCTCATGCTTTAAGTGCATGAATTCTCCCACAATGTAAAATGCCTTCACAATGGTGAGACCAACGAAGATTGCCACTTTCAACGTGCTGGCGTGCATTGTGAAGGCAATCAGGAATTCAAATGCTGTAATAACGGAAAGAATGATGAATACTTTCCAAATCTGCTTGCGCTGGGCGGCTCCGCCATCGGTGGGAACATCATCGTGACGAGCAGCTACTTCCTGGGGGGTTGCGTGTATTTCAGCCATGATTATTTTTATTTAAAGGACTTAAACCAAATAGAAAAAGGTAAAAACAAACACCCACACCAGATCCACGAAGTGCCAGTACAGACCTACTTTCTCCACCATTTCATAGTGGCCGCGACGGTCATAATAGCCCGTGGCAGAACGATAGTAGATCAGTATGTTTAGCAATACTCCGCTAAAAACGTGCGTTCCGTGGAAGCCCGTTATAAAGAAGAAAAAGTCAGCGAAGGCGGGCGGGCCATACTGGTTTTCGGTCAGATTGGCGCCAAAAATCGTTCGCTCGACCCATTGCCCATCCACAATCTCGCGAATCACAGAACCTCCTTCGGTACCGTGGATAAAGTGCGCCCACTCCCAGGCTTGACAGCCTAAGAAAGTAAAGCCACCCAAAATAGTCCAAAGCATGTACACTTCAACCGCCGAGCGATCCATGCGGTGGCCCGCTTCCACAGCCAGCACCATAGTGACGCTACTGAAAATAAGGATGAAGGTCATGATGCCGACAAACACCAGGGGTAGTTCGATACCGTGCAAGAAGGGAACCGCTTCGTATACCTTTTCAGGAATTGGCCAATACAGGTTAGAGAAAGTGAAATCCGCTACTGCTCCATCGTAGGAAGGATAACTGAAACGTACCAATCCATAAGAAACCAGGAGCGCAGAAAAAGTAAAGGTATCTGAGATGAGGAAGAACCACATCATCAGCTTGCCGTAGCTGGCTTTCATGGGTTCAATGCCCCCCAGCCACATTCTTCTGGGTAGGGTGTCGGTAGTCGTAGCAGCCATTGCGTCGTTAAATTATCAATTGAAGGTCAATAAAAAGAAAAACAAATAGATCCAGAGGACATCTAAAAAGTGCCAGTAAGTAGCGCAAATTTCAATGCGTCGCAGACTTTTGGCGTGAACCTTGAAACGAAAAGCCGACACCAAAGCGGTAAGCAAAACAATCAAGCCACTCATCAGGTGGAAACCGTGCAAGCCCGTGAACACGTACAAAAACGATCCTGAGGGGTTACCCACGAAGTAAACGTTCATGTCCACCAGCTCGCGCCAGCCCTGGAACTGCATCCCCAGGAATACCAGTCCCAACGCAAAAGTAATAGAAATTGCCGTTTTCAGCTGGCCGAAATTATCTTTTTTTGCGGAAATGTAGGCCCAATGCATACTAATACTGCTGAAAAACAGCACCACAGTGCTGTACCAGAACACAACGGGCATCTGAAATTCGAGCCAGTTCCCCTCCGCCCGGCGGACGAGGTAGGCGCTGGTTTGCGAGGCGAATAGCATCACGATGCTCACAATGAAGAGCCAAAGAATGAACTTCTTGGGATCTACCGATAGGGTGGCTTCCGGCTCTTTTTGAATGGGTATTTGGGTTATTGCTTCCACGGTCAATTTTGTTTTTTTGAGCGGCAAAGCGACAAAGCGACAAAGCCACAAAGTTTTATGAAAGGAGTGAGTTAGGAACGAGACTTCCCTCAATCCCCTTTCAGCTTAAATTTTATCAATTAAAAAAGCGATTTGAACTATCGGTAAATAGATAAATGAGCCGAACATGAGTTGTAGGGCAGTTTTATCAGTGCATTTTCGCATCAGGTGAAAAGTCTGCGCCAGGAATAGCACACCGAAAACGGTGGCGATGAAGGCGGAGTTGATTCCCGTCATACCCAGTTTGAACGGTAGCCAGCCGATAGGAATCAGGCAGAGCGTCCAGATCATGATTTGAATCGTTGTGTTCAAGTCTTTGCCGCCTTTGGATGGGAGCATCTTGAAACCTGCTCGCTTGTAATCTTCGTCCAAAACCCAGGCGATGGCCCAGAAATGGGGAAACTGCCAGAAGAATTGAATGGCAAAAAGAATGCCTGGCTCCAAGCCAAAATGGTTAGTAGCCGCGATCCAACCAATCATAGGAGGGAAAGCGCCGGGAATAGCTCCGACGAACACGGCAATGGGGCCGACCCTTTTGAGCGGCGTGTAAACAAAGCCGTAGAGAACGGTGGAAAGTGCGGCGAGTAGTGCAGTTGTTACGTTGAAGTAAAAGGCAAAAATCAGGAGGGAAGAAATACCCAGAAATACTCCCCAAACGGCTGCTTCCTGCACGGTGAGTCTTCCACTTGGGAGCGGACGTTCAGCAGTTCTTTTCATCAACTTGTCCAGATCTTTTTCTATAATCTGGTTGATGATGTTGGCGGCTCCCGTAATGCCAATGGCGGCGACGCAAAACAAGCCAAGCATTGGCCAGTTGATTGTCGGCACAGCCAGGCTGTACCCGAATGCCCCGGAGAATGCTACCAACGCTGCCAAACGAAATTTTAGCAGTTCAAACAGCGCCTTAGCTTTGCTTCCTGCCAGGTTACTAACGGAAAAGCTATGATCAGATGCAGTCATTAGTATTGGATATTGTTTAATAAAAATCGGTTCAATCCCAGGATAGTTCCGTCGCTAACTCAGTCTTACTTTCGACCCTGGTATTGAGAGTCAAACTCAACCACATCATATATTGTACGCCCGCCAGGATCACAGCTAAGGTCAGGTGAATAGGTTGAACAAATGCAGGTACTCCCAAGTAAGCTAGTACTATACCTGCTACTATCTCTAACCCTACGACAACTAATGTCCAGCGGGCCAAGGAATACAACGGACTGAACGGAGAGACAACCTTATTTGTCCAATAAAATAGAAGGACGTTTGCTCCCAACACAGCGATTGAAAAAGAGCGATGAATATAGAAGGTCAATCCCAATTCATCGATCCACTGACTGCGGGCCGCGTAACCCATCCGAGCTACAACCAAATCAATAGCCTCTCGAACCTGAGTACCGATGATGATCTGAACAAATGAAAGTGCAATGACACCCAGAACCAGATATTTTATTTTCTTCTCCTCCTGCACTCTTCCGGCAGAAAGACTATCGGTATAACTTTGGGCCAGAATGTAAAGTAGGACAAAAACAATGATGATGGCTACTATCATGTGCAGCGTCACCACTAAGGGGTGCAGTTCAGTAGAAACTACCTTAGATCCTAGCCAGCCCTGAAATCCCACAAGTATGAAAGCAGCCAGGCTTGAGTAAAATAACTTAGACTTGCCAGAACGCAGATACGGGATAGAAGCCAACAGTACGGCAAAGATCAAAACTCCGGTAAAAGCGCCCAACAGACGATTGACATATTCAATCCATGTCTTGACGGCGTTGAACTCGACTTCCCCCTTTAACTTGGCTCCGTAGATTTCCTGGTAATTTGACGGTAGCTGGGATACCTCCGTTGGAGGAACCCAGCTACCGAAACATTTTGGCCAATCGGGACAGCCCATGCCTGCTCCCGTGCTTCTGACGACTCCTCCCGCGATAATCAGCAGGTAAACCGTGACGACTGTCACTAGAGTCAGACGCCGGAAAAGGCGATCATGTGGAAAATCAATGAGGTTGGTCGAACTGGTCATTGAAGTTTTGCGCCTCAATCTCTGCTTCCATCTTTATCTCCTCATTTTCGTGAGGAAGGTTGGATTCGAGCGTCTGAGAGTAGGGCACGTTTTGGGGAATGAAGTCCTCGGCGGCACCAGGCTTGCTATAATCGTAAGACCAGCGATAAACCGCAGGAATTTCGCCCGGCCAGTTGCCGTGTCCCGGATTGATCGGGGTCGTCCATTCCAGCGTGTTGGAACGCCACGGATTTTGTGGCGCGCGCTTGCCCGCGAAAATGCTAGCAAAGAAATTATACAGGAAGATGAACTGCGAGGCAAAAGTCAAAATAGCCGCCACCGTAACGAACATATTGAGGTCCGTGTAAGTCTTCGTGAAATCGTAAGTCGTGAACTGATAGTAACGACGCGGGAAGCCAGCGATACCGATGTAGTGCAGCGGGAAGAAGATCAAGTACACCCCGATGAACGTACACCAGAAGTGGATTTGCCCCAGCGTAGTGTTCATCATCCGGCCAAACATCTTGGGGAACCAGTGATACACCCCGGCGAAGAAGCCGAAAGCCGAAGCCGCACCCATCACAATGTGAAAGTGAGCAACCACAAAATAGGTATCGTGCAGCTGAATGTCCAGCGCACTATTTCCCAAGATAATACCCGTTAGTCCACCCGAAACGAAGAAGGAAACCAGGCCAATAGAGAATAGCATGGCGGGCGTGAAAATAATGTTTCCCTTCCAGAGTGTAGTGATGTAGTTAAACGCTTTCACCGCCGAAGGAACCGCGATAATCAGCGTCAGGAACATGAAGACCGATCCAAGAAAAGGATTCATACCCGTAACGAACATATGGTGCGCCCACACGATAAACGCCAGAAAGGCAATACCGAGCAAAGAAGCAATCATGGCGCGGTAGCCAAAAATGGGCTTCCGCGAGTTGGTAGCAATAATCTCCGAAGTAATTCCCAATGCGGGAAGCAGAACGATATACACCTCGGGGTGTCCCAGGAACCAAAATAAATGCTGGAACAGGATGGGGCTACCGCCTACATTCGGAAGAGCTTCACCAGCGATGTAAATTTCTGACAAGTAAAAACTAGTACCGAAGTTGCGATCGAAAATCAGCAATAGAGCAGCAGATAGTAGCACCGGAAAAGAAATCAAACCTAATACTGCCGTAATCAAAAACGCCCAAATTGTTAGAGGCAATTTGTTGAAAGTCATGCCCCGAGTACGTAGGTTGATGACGGTGGTAATGTAGTTGATACCACCTAGCAGCTGAGAGACGATAAAGAGCGCCATACTTACTAACCACAGGCTCATACCTAATTCTGACCCTATGTGTGCTTGTGGTAGCGCACTTAACGGTGGGTAAATTACCCAACCTCCCGCAGCCGGTCCCGTTTGCAGGAACAGCGAGGCGAACATGATAACACTTGCGGTAAAGAAGAACCAGTAAGAAAGCATGTTCAGGAACCCTGAGGCCATGTCTCTTGCACCGATTTGCAAGGGAATCAAAAAATTACTGAATGTGCCGCTCAATCCTGCCGTCAACACGAAGAATACCATGATGGTACCGTGCATAGTAACCAGTGCCAGGTAGAAGTTCGGATCCAGCTTACCCGTTTCGCTTATCCATTGGCCCAGTACAGGTTTCAGCCAAGAAATATCAGCATCGGGGAAGCCCAATTGGATACGGAACACCACGGACATGGCTATGCCCAGAATGGCCCAGAAAATTCCTGAAATCAGATATTGTTTGGCGATCGTCTTATGGTCTTCTGAGAAGATATACTTCCGCCAGAAGTTAGGATCGTCATGGTGGGCGTGTACTTCTTCGTGCACGACTACCTCAGCTGCTGTTGATGACATATTGGCAAAAAATTAAATGTTGTAAATAATATTAGCGAAGCGAAGCGGAAGTACCCATTCCACTGCCAGCTTGGGCCGTGATGCTATCGGGTGTGGCGACTGTCGGAGATTCAGCAGGGGCGTATTTCATTGCTTTCGCCTTCAAATTGTCGGGTACCTTAGCCAAATTATCTGGATATGTTGCCAAAAATGTTTTCTGCTCGGCCATCCAACGGCGGTAAGACGCTTCGTCTTCAACGATCAAGCGCAGACGCATACTAAAATGCCCGGTGCCACAAACCTCGGTACAAGCAATTTCGTAGTCGAAGTTAGGATTGTTCAACTCCGCCTTCATTTCTGCCGTTGACTTATCAGCCACAAACCAGAACTTGGTCGGCATA